>JAYTLA010000058.1:0-7678 GCA_043729825.1 Ferruginibacter sp. | reverse complement strand
CGTACTAGTTTTTTTCCGCTTTCGGTGTTTCTTACCTCAGGAGCGTTACCTAAATTTCCAATCAATTGAACTTTGTTTTTTAATGCGTACATAATGTTTTGTTTTGTGTCCCTATAAATTTTTGTAGGGACGGTTTTAAAATTTTATTTATTTCAGCCAATACCTGTTTTGGTTTGACGATGCAAAGATGAGCCGCTAGAAAAGCAACACTCGTTTTTTAATCATTTATAGTTGTATATATCCGTTTGTAAACGGTTGTACTTAAATAATAAAGTTGTATATTGTAGGCTGTAAACCAATACTAGCGTTATGATAGCTAAAAAAGAACCTGTAAAATGCCTAAGTTGCGGCTCTCCCGTAAAAGGCCGTGCAGATAAAAAATTTTGTAACGATTACTGTAGAAATGAATATAACAACGGTCTAAAATCGGGCACCACAAACCTTGTGCGCAACATCAATAATGCACTTAGTAAGAATAGAAGAATATTAGAAAGCCTCATACCAGCAGGGCAAGAAACTGCTAAAGCTAACGGAGAAAAATTATTGACAAAAGGGTTTCAATTTAAATATGGCACACATAGTTATACCAACAAGAAAGGAGATGTATATTTCTTTTGTTACGATATGGGTTATTTGCCTTTGGAAAATGATTGGTATTTGATTGTAAAAAGAAAGGAGGAGTAAGGGTTTTATAAATTGCATTACTCTTCACTCACAACAAATGTAATAGGCTGCCGTCTATAGGCTTTCACAATTTTCCCATTTTGCATTGCAGGAATCCAGTTGGGTCCTTTTTTTATTACACGTACAACTTCTTTCTCCATTCCGTATCCATGGTTTGTTTCTGCTTTTACATTTGAAATTTTACCATTTTTATCCACTATAAACAAAACAACGACCATATATGTACCTGCAGGGGCCTTTTTTTTGCCAGGAATATCTGCATTTAAATTATTTTGAAGATAATTGCGCCATGCACTAGCGCCTCCAGGAAATTCAGCTTCTATCTCTACTCTGGTAAAAGGTGAATCTGTCGTATCCATTATTTGTAGCCTTTCCTGCGCCTCTGCTTCTACTATCAAACAAAATAAAAAAATTGTAGCTAAATATATTTTTCTCATTTTCTATTTTTCCTAAAAATATCACAATCTCTTCAAACCCATCAAATTATTTTTCTTCTTACCTTCACCCTATGCAACCACTCACCATAAGCATTATACAAACAAACTTACATTGGGAAAACAAAGCAGCCAACCTGAGCATGCTAAAAGATAAAATTAAAAACAGAGAAGAGCCCACTGAAATTATAGTTCTGCCAGAAATGTTTACAACAGGTTTTTCTATGAATCCAACAGCTTTTGCAGAAACAATGAGCGGAGAAACTGTAGAATGGATGAAAAGAATAGCGGCAGAAGAAAAAATAATTCTTACAGGAAGTGTAATAATAAAAGAAGATGACAAGTTTTTTAACAGACTTATTTGGATGTTGCCTAATGGGCAATGTGGCCACTACGACAAACGCCATTTATTTGGCTTTGCAAAAGAAGATGAACATTACCAAGCAGGCAATAAAAGATTGATAGCACAAGCAAAGGGCTGGAAAATAAATTTACAAATTTGTTACGATTTGCGTTTTCCTGTGTGGGCCCGCCAAGCAAGTGAAGATGAATATGATATTTTAATTTATGTGGCCAATTGGCCCGAGCGCCGCAGCCATGCATGGAAAACTTTACTATGCGCAAGGGCAATAGAAAACCAGTGTTACGTAATTGGTGTAAACCGAGTGGGTGAAGATGGAAATAAAATTTATCATAGCGGCAATACAATGATTATAGATCCACTTGGGCAAGTGTTGTATCACAAAGCAGATGATGAAGATATGTTTACAATTACTTTAGAAAAAGAGAATTTGCTTGAAGTAAGAAATAAATTTCCATTCTTAAAAGATGCGGATAAATTTATAATTAATAATGAATAATTAATAATGCTTTTGGATGCAATTTTTTCTATAAAAACAAATCGCATTTCAACTTAATCAGTTTGGTAGAAAAAATTATTAATTATTCATTACCGAATTATTAATTAGTGCTCTTACCACTTCCATTTTCTTATCAAACCCTTTTAATAATGCATCATAATTTGGTGGTACAAGCACATCTGGTATTACGCCTGTACCCTTCGTTTGCCCATGATTTGTTTGTACCAATTTGAATAGCGGTAATCTGATTCGCACACCAGTATTAGGTAATTTTAAATTGGGTATCATAATGCCGCTATTACCATACCAACCACCACCCGTTTCTTCGCCTACTAATGTAATACCATCTTGCCCTTTTACTGCATTACAAAAAAGGGTAGCTGCAGAAAATGTAGGCCCGCTCGTAATTACATATACTTTACCAGCGTAACTATTTTTCTTGGGCTCATAAAAATGTTTTTCCATTCGGCGAATATGATAATTGCCATCTTTGTTTTTTCGAGAGGAGAAAAACATTTGAATATTATTTAATTTCCCCCCTTTAATATATTTTGAAAATTTACCGAGCCCTCTTGCATGTGTGGAAACTGTGTCTGCAATTTTAAATGGCTGACGAGAAATATATTTTGTAAGCAAGGTGCTCATTCCAACTTTACCGCCTCCATTGTTGCGAATATCCAATACAAGGTTATTTATTTTATCTTTTTTGAGCTGCCTAAAAGAGCGTCTAAAAAATTTGCGTAAGTGCCCATCAGAAAAAGTATTTAATGTAAGTGTAGCAAAAGTTCTTGTACTGTCTATTTTAAGCGAACGAGAATCTAATAGTTTTTGTGACCTCGGTATTTTTATTTTTTTAATAGAGGTGTCTCTTTTTGTACTATCTTTTTTAAGAGAATCTTTTAATGGTACAAATAATGGCAGGGCGGCTTTTTGTTCTTTTCCTGTACTGTCGATATATCCAAGAGTATAAGTTTTGCTTAGTCCAAAAATATTTCTATGGTAATAGGGAAAATTTCCGCTAATCCTTATGTAGTTTACATTATGGGCATATCCATCTTCTGCCAAAAATTCTAACATGTATTTTATCATCAACTTATTTGGAATATCATTTATAGATGTTACCAACGTTCCTCTTTTGAAAATACTATCTTTTTGAAAATTTAAATTACCATATACAGCCATGGTATCGTTCCATATTTTCATGTACAACGGAAATGAAGGAATGAGTTTTCCCTTTACCCATTTACTGTAAGACTTGCTAAGGCTCATGCTTGTGTGTCCGCAATGAATTTTATTTATTAACGGCGCTACAGCAAGCCAAGCAAACTGTTGCTCTGTCATGCTATCTTTTATTACTGCATAATATTTTTCAAAATACTCATCCATTTTTTCTTTGGGTGTGTACCAATATAAAGCTGGGTGTTTTGCCTCTAGTGTATGACGCAATACTGCAAAGTCTTCTTGCAAAGTTTCACGAGCATATTTTTTTGCAGGATTGTAATTTTTTTTGCTGAGGGCGCATGAGCAAAAGAAAATAATTATATATAGAAAAAAAATGGAGTAGCTTTTATTCATAATTAAAAATAAAATTAATACAAACCAAACGACAATAAAAATTATGAATGTTATTTTAAATAAAAAAAATGCCTCAAGAAAGCGGTATTTCAAAATTATTTCTTCATATGATTCCAACCCTGAGCCACCAGCTCATGTTTATTTCCCCCACGAGTTATAAGATGTTTGCCTTCGCCTTCATCGGTAATGTAACCAATAATACTAATGGATGGATTTAGTTTTACTTTTTCATATTCACCCTGCGGCACGGTAAATAATAATTCATAATCCTCTCCACCACTTAGCGCACAAGCGGTAGGATCGGTTTGTAATTTGTAAGCAAACTCTTTCATTTCATCTGCCATCGGAAATTTATCTTCGTACAACACACAGCCCACTTGGCTTTGCTTACAAATGTGCATTATCTCACTGCTAAGCCCATCACTCACATCTATCATACTGGTGGGCATAATATTTTCCTCAGCAAAATATTCTATGATATCTTGCCGAGCTTCGGGTTTTAATAAACGACCAACGATATATGTTTGTCCTTCCAAATCTGGCTGTGCGCCTGTCTCTTCAAAAATCTTTTTTTCTCTTTCTAATAAAGTCAATCCAAGAAAAGCGCCTCCAAGTTCTCCACTCACACAAATTAAATCGCCACTTTTTGCACCGCTTCTTTTTACGTATGCATCTGGTGCTACTTCGCCAATAGCCGTTACACTTATTACAAATCCACGAAGCGAAGTTGTGGTATCGCCACCCACCAAATCCACACCATATTTTTCACAAGCTGCATACACACCTTCATAAAATTCATCCAAGGTTTCTAATGCGAATCGATTGCTAAAACCAATACTCAGCACAATTTGCGTAGGGGTAGCATTCATAGCATAAATATCGCTAAGGTTTACCACCACTGCTTTGTAACCCAAATGTTTTAATGGGGTATAAGACAAATCAAAATGCACACCTTCCAATAAAAGGTCAGTAGAAATAACCGTTTGTCTTCCAAAATGATCTATCACGGCTCCATCATCGCCCACACTTAGTATTGTAGATGCATTTTTAGTTTCATTGTTTTGGGTTAGATGGTCTATTAATCCAAATTCTCCTAAGGAAGATATTTCTGTTCGTTCTGTCATTGTAAAAATTATTGCGCAAAGATAATGGCTCATTTTGTGTTTGGCCTTTTTTCCTAATAGATTTACTTATTAAAAAGTATAAAAACCACCAGAATGAAAGTGTATGGATGTTTGTAAATTAAAGCCTTAGCATCAAATTCTATTTTGTAAACTCGAATAATTATTCGTAATTCGCATTCAAATGCAACTTTCTATCATCATCATAAATTATAATGTAAAATATTTCCTAGAGCATTGTTTGCTTTCGGCGATAAAAGCATGTAAAAATGTAGATGCTGAAATATTGGTGGTCGATAATAATTCTACTGATGATAGCAAAGAATATCTTGAACATAAATTCACTAATGTTCGTTTTTTTTGGAACAAAGAAAATATAGGTTTTGGAAAGGCAAACAATTTTGCTTTAGCATTTTCAAAAGGAGATTATATTTTATTTTTGAATCCTGATACTATTCTACCCGAAGATTGTTTTACAAATTGTATGTCTTTTTTTGAAAACCACAAAGATTGTGGTGCTTTAGGTGTACGAATGATTGATGGTGCTGGAAATTTTTTAAAAGAAAGTAAACGCAGTTTACCAACTGCATCTGCTGGTTTTTTTAAAATGATTGGACTTGCAGAAACATTTCCGACCTCAAAATTATTTGCACAATATTATGCAGGACATTTACCAGAAAAAGAAAACAATAAAACTGACGTACTTGCTGGTGCTTTTATGATGCTGAGCAAAAAAGCTATAGAACTTACAAAAGGATTTGACAATAGTTTTTTTATGTATGGAGAAGATATTGATCTTTCGTATCGTATACAAAAAGCAGGCTTGCAAAATTATTATTTAGGAGAAACAACCATTATTCATTTTAAAGGTGAGAGCACCCAAAGGAAATCTGTACATTATATCGAAAATTTTTATGGCGCCATAAAACGATTTGTAGATAAGCATTACAGCCATCAAAGAATAAAAAAAGGATTAATGAATGTTGTAATCGCCTCTGGCAAATTATTTGCATACGTTATACAACTATTCTCAAAAACTACAACAAATAAAAACGCCATACCCTCATTTAAATGTATTTATGTTGGCGATGAAGTGCAATTAGAAAACGTAAGTGAAATATTAAAGGATAGTGCAAATAAAATTATAGCAAACATAAATACTATAGAAAATATACTTTCCGCCATAGAAAAAAACAATGCCGACGCTGTTATATTTTCTGAGAATAATTTAACCAACAAAACGATTATTGAAACGGTACAACAATTATCCATAAAACAACTCTCGTTTTTTTATCAATCAGGCGCATCAAGTATAATTGGCAGCAATGATAAAAATGAAAAAGGTATTTTTATTGCAAAGTATTAATAACATCTTGCAATAATTTGCTTTCTATTTTTGAATATGAAACCAATGCTGTTCTTTCTAATTTATTCAGCGCCTTCTTTAAATCAAGCCCATCCTGATTTTCGACTATGCAATATTTTTTTTCTGATAAATATCTAGCTAAATATTCTTGTTCTGTTTGCCCTGGCGTAGGCACAAAAATGGCCCTTTGTTGTAATGCAGCAATATCCATTATGGTTGTATAGCCGCTTCTAGCAATTATTGTTTTTGATGCAAGAATTAATTCGTTTAAAGCAGCAGCAGGTAAATGGTTGTAAATTTTCATATCGCCTATTTCTAATACATTTTTCTCTGTGGGTAATCCTCGCACTACAACAATAGCTAGTTTCAACGCCTGCATTTGTGCCAGCAAAATATTCTCAAAAATCGTACGCTGTGGTTCAGGCCCTGAAAGTATTGCCAGTAAATCGTATTTATTTCCTACTTCGTATTTTTTAAATCTTGATATTGCTCCAATATATTTTAGAGGTAAATTCGGTAATAGTTTCGGATGCGATAAATCGCCCGCTAGATTATTAATTCCTTCTTCATCTATTACCCAACATTCATTAAATCTATTGATGTATTTGTAATTTATTTTTTGTGTAATTTTTTCTGTAAAACTATTACCAGTTTTTATTTGTAATTGGTGTGTAATAAAAATACAATGTGTATTTTTATTATACAAGCCAAAACGGTTATCTGAAATTACAATGTCAATTTTAAAGTCGTCAATTATTTTTTTAAGCCAATTGTTTTCTCCATTTATTATTCTCAATATTTTAGGCAATTGAGCAACCATTTTCCATAAAAAAAATCGTTTTTTTTCGCTGTAAGAAATATTATACCCATGTAGAGATATAACCTTTATTGAAGGAAACTCTTTTTGCAACAATATAGCGCCAGCTTTTTCTGCCCCAATTAAAACCTCGAAACCTTGTACCAACAATTCTCTAACTATAGGAATACAACGAGTTGCATGCCCAAGGCCCCAATCTAATGGGGCTACAAGTACTCTTTTTTGTACATTTATTTTGTTAATATTTAAATTATTTTCTACCACACAGTAAACTATTTTGTTGTAAATAACGTTATTTTGTACATTAGATTATTGAAACGACTCTAAAAATAGGTTCTTATCAACAAAAGATGCATAACTAATAATGAAAAAAATAATAAAAATAACTTCTCTTGCCTTAATTGCCCTTACTTTGGTTGCTACAGGATGTTCTTCTAGCAAAAAAAGCACTTGTGGATGTACAGGTATGGTGGGTTACAAATAATAAATTGTATGACTTCTAATAGAGATCTTCTTGTAATGTTTCGCCAGCGTTTAATGACGCAGCAGGATATTGACAGAGAGGTTATGCAATTAAACGAGCTGCTTTTTACCACCGAGCGTTTAGATAATTTTGTATCTGCACATGAAGTGTTAGATCTTAATCGCTATAAAATCATCAACAACCCTGTAGCCATAAAAAAAATGATTCGCCAAAATAAATTGAGCAAACCATTTGTATTTTTTAGCAATAAAAATTAATTAGCTTTCCAGTTTTTGCAAAGCGGTTTTTAATTTTGCTAACATTTCATTTATCTCTTCCATCTTTACACAACCCACAC
>JAYTLA010000057.1:0-12227 GCA_043729825.1 Ferruginibacter sp. | reverse complement strand
ATCATCATCTCTTTCATCGTTTCTATTTTGAAACTGTGCAAATGAAGTTGTAAAAAGAACGGTAGCAAATAAAAATGTAATAATTTTTTTCATAGCTGTATAATTTAAAAGTTATAAAAAGTAGCAGTTTGTTTTGCTGCTGTTATTGACAATTCAAATCTAATGCCATGTGCCAAAGTTTTGGCTAAGGGAATGTTAAAGAAGAATTTTTAAAAGTTATAATAAAAAGAATAAATGTACTTTTTAAAAAAGCTTTGCTTTTCAAAAACCAATAGCCACAAAGGCTCTAAGACACTAAGATTAAAAATGCTTCGCATCTTTTTTGATAAGGTTCATTTTCTATTTTCTATTTTCATTAACAATAAACTTAGAAGCTCTTTGAGTTAAATATTTTTTTTCTACATGTAAATACTATAATCGATGCTACATCGCCAATCAATGCTACATCACCGTAAATAGAAAATAAGGTAATAAGGTTAGCGCTCATATAGCTTGATGTATTCTACTAAGATTGAAGAAATATCTAAAATATTTTGGCCTATAAGTATCTTTTAAAAGCGTTTGTCTTAAAACCTTAGTAGAATTCAGTTATAGATTATACCCAACCTTATTACCTTATAAAGAATTAGCCCTTGTAAACATAGAAATCGGTATGAAGTAAATTCATTTTATTAACTCAAACAACTTCTTAAACAAGTTGCATAAAAAAGCGAAGCTTTTCCCTTTGTGTCTTTGCGACTTTGTGGCTACCCACTTTTTTGCGAAGCAAAACATCTTTCCACCTTACCTTTCAAAAAACGCCTTACCGACTTCTCGGTAAAAAGAATATTATGTATTTCCACCCTAAACTGCATCTATTAAAAAAAAAAGTAAACTTTACCCAAATAAACCACTGTTCAATAACAATTTGTATCTTGTAATTAAAATAAACACATCATGTTTTTACGAAAAATTTTTATAGCAATTTTTAGCTTATTATCTATAACCACAATGGCACAAATAAACGATTACAACAAAGAATGGAAAAAAGTAGATGCCGCTGATAAAAAGGGGCTTACAAAAGATGCAAAAAAAATAGTGGAGCAAATTTTTGCCGATGCTATAAAAACGAACAACGACCCACAGCAAATAAAAGCTGCAATGCACATTATGAAATATAGAAACATGGTGGAAGAAGATAACCAACAAAAGAATATTTTTTATGTAGATACATTAATTGCAAAAACAAAAGCACCAGCAAAAAATGTATTGCTAAGTATGCAAGCGCAATTGTTTCAATCGTACAAAGAGCAACATCGTTACCAACTATACAATCGTACAGCACTTACTGAAGAAAAAGGAGATGATATAACGACATGGAGCATTACAAAATTGAATGATAAGATTGCATCATTATACAAAGCATCTTTAAAAAATGATGAATTGTTAAAAGCAACAAAAATAGATGCAGTAGATGTAATTATTGCAAAAGCAAAAAACACTAGAAGCCTTCGCCCAACGTTGTATGATTTTTTAGGCCATAGGGCATTGGATTATTTTATGAATACGGAGAATGATGTAACCAATGCATCGTACAAATTTATAATAAATGACGAAGCTGCATTTGCACCTATACGAGAATTTACCACCCATTCATTTAAAACAAAAGATACAGAATCGCTTTACTACAATGCCATTTTAGTTATGCAAGATTTGCTTCGTTTCCATATAAACGATGCACAGCCCGAAGCCTTGCTAGATGCAGATTTACTAAGATTGGCATTTGTAAACGAACACGGCGTTTTTAACAATAAAGAAACTTTATACGAAGGCGCACTAAAAAACATTGAAACAAAATACAGCAACAATCCTGCAAGTGAGCAAGCCGCATATTTGCGTGCATCTATTCATTACGAAAAAGGAAATAAATACAATGCCCTTACAAAAAAAGACAACCAATTTGAATTGGCTACCGCAAAACAAATTTGCGAAGCGGCTTATGCAAAATTTCCTAAAAGCGAAGGTGGCATAAATGCGAAAAACTTAATTACACAAATAGAAAAACCAACATTGCATTTTGAAACCGAAAAAGTAAATGTGCCTGACCAACATTTTAGAGCATTGGTACAATTTAAAAACATTGATAAGCTCTATTGCAGAATAATAAAAATGAGTAGAGATGAAATAAAAAGATTGGAACAATATGAAAACTATGAAAAAATTTGGTCGTCTATCGTAGCCTTTACACCTACAAAAGCTTGGGCAGTGGATATGCCAAACCAAAAAGATTTTCAAACACATGCTACCGAAATAAAAATAGATGCGCTACCACAAGGCACGTATTACCTACTAGTAAGCAAGCAAGAAAATTTTTCTTTGAAGAATAATATTATTGGTCGTGCAGTTACTTACGTGAGTAACATCAGTTATATAACCAATAGCAAAAACGAATTGTATGTGCTAGATAGAGATAATGGAAAACCATTGGAAGGTGCTGCTGTGCAATTGTGGAAAAATTATTACAATCCTACAACAAGAAAATATGATTACATAAAAGCTGCAAAATATACTACAGATAAAAATGGCTTTACTAAAATTGAAAAATCAACAAACTACGAAAACTATTTTATTCAAATAAATTATGGCAAAGATGAATTGTTTACAGATGATGGGTATTACAATTATTATTATGATGGCACCGAAAACAAATTAGCACAAAAAAGAACATTTCTTTTTACAGATCGTAGCATTTACAGGCCTGGACAAACCATTTTCTTTAAAGGTATAATGGTACAAACCATGAGCACAGGTAGAAGAAGCGATGTGCTTGCAAACAAAAAAACAACCGTACAATTGTTTGACAACAACAACCAAAAAGTAAATAGTGTAGAACTTACAACAAATGCATACGGCTCATACAATGCAAGTTTTAAAATACCAGAAGGTTTATTGAATGGTCAGTTTTATATCAAAGATTCTGCAACAGAGTCAACACAGATATTAAGTGTAGAAGAATATAAGCGACCAAAATTTTCGGCAGAAATAAAAAAACCAGAAGGCACATACAGGGTAAATGATAGTATTCAAATAACTGGCGTTGCAAAAGCATATGCTGGAAATAATATTGATGGCGCAAAAGTAACCTACAGAGTTGTACGAAAAGTGCGTTACCCAATTTGGTGGGGTTATTATAGAATGTATTACCCACAAGGTAGTGGCGAAGAAATGGAAATAACCAATGGTACTACAACTACCAATGCCATGGGTGAATTTAAAATAATATTTAAAGCCATAGCCGATGAAACCATCGACAAAAAAGACCAACCAACTTTTGACTATGAAGTAAGTGCTGATGTAACTGATGTGAATGGCGAAACAAGAACTGCCAATACAAACGTATCTGTGTCATACCAAGCTTTGCAATTAAATATTATTGCCGATGAAAAATTGCCGTTAGACAGTATAAAAAATATTGGCATTAGCAGTACCAATACAAATGGTTTGTTTGAAAAAGCAACGGTAAATGTTACGATGTACAAATTGCAAGAGCCTAACAGAATGTTTAGAGAACGTTATTGGCAACAACCAGATGTTTTTACCATGAACAAAGGCGAATACTACCAAAGTTTTTTATACGATGCATATGCAGATGAAGCAGACATGAGTAAATGGCCATTGGGAGAGAAAGTAGTTGATATATCAGACACGACATCAAAAAATTTTAAATGCAAGATTGGCGATGTAAGATTAAAAGCTGGTGGATGGTTTAAGATAGTTGCAACGAGTACAGATAAATTTGGGGAAGAAGTGAAGGCAGAGAAATTTGTTCAGTTGACAGATGGCAGTAAGCAGTTTGCAAAAGAGCCGATAAATATTACCGTAAAAAAACAAACCGCCGAGCCTGGCGATAAAATTGAATATAATATTACCACTGGTTTTCAAAAAATATGGTTGATACAAAATATTGTAAAACCAAGTGAGCAATACAAAATAAATTACCCTACTGTAAGTGCTGGCGAAACATTTACCAATAGTATTGACGTAACAGAAAACGACAGAGGTGGTATAAATATGAATTATGCATTTGTACAACACAATCGAATTTTTACAAACAACAAAAGGTTTGATGTGCCTTGGAACAATAAAGATGTAAATATTTCGTACGAAACTTTTAGAGATAAATTATTGCCAGGCAGCGAAGAAAAATGGAAAATAAAAATAGCAGGCGATAAAGCAGAAAAAGTAGCCGCCGAAACATTGATAAGCATGTACGATGCATCGCTAGACCAATTTAAACCACATGCATGGGCCGATTTGAAAAGTTTATGGCCAATAAATAATATTAATTTTAATTGGACTGGTGCTACGTTTAATAATATTACCTCTAATGAAAATAATACCATACCAGAGCCTTATATAAACTTAGCAGAAAAAAATTATGATGCATTGTTGAATAATGGCTGGAGTGAGTATGGGAATTATGGAAGGTATAAAGGGAGGATGGTTTTTGCAAATGCTGCTGCCTCAGATTATGATTACGCTGGAGTAGTATCGCCTGCTCCAATGGCTCAAGGTACGATGGAAGTTGAAAGGACAGCTAAAAAAGCGGTAGCTGCTCTTAATGATTCTGAGGAAGAAAATGTACCAAAACATATGAAACTTCCTAAAACAAAAGAAGATTCTGCATTATATTGGTTGAATCCATTAGACTATGCATACAGTGAATTAAACAATAAAAAAGCAAATGCTCCCGAAATCAAACTCCGCAAAAACTTCAACGAAACAGCTTTCTTCTTTCCTGCATTAAATACTGATGCAGATGGTAATGTTGCCTTTTCATTTACCATGCCAGAGGCATTGACGCAATGGAAGATGATGACCCTAGCACATACAAAAGAATTGGCAAGTGCGGTAAGTACAAAAACAGTAGTTACGCAAAAGCAATTAATGGTGCAACCCAATGCCCCACGCTTTTTAAGAGAGGGCGATAGGATGGAGTTTTCTGCAAAAATTGTAAATCTTACCGATAAAGAGATAACGGGGACATCATCATTAGAATTGCTAGATGCTGGCACAAACAAGTCTGTGGATGGTTGGTTTAAAAATGTATTTCCAAACCAGTATTTTACCATACCTGCTGGTCAAAGTGTAGCCGTAAAATTTCCAATGGAAGTGCCAAGTAATTTTAATGCGGCAATGATGTATCGGATAAAAGCGATTACAAAAGATAATTTATACTCTGATGGTGAAGAAGCTGCATTACCAGTACTTACAAATAGAATGTTGGTTACAGAAAGTATGCCGTTAAACATGCGGAATGTTGCAACAAAAAATTTCAAGTTTGATAAATTATTAAACTCTGCATCATCTCCAACATTGAGCACTCATGCACTTACAGTAGAATACACAAGCAACCCTGCATGGTACGCTGTGCAAGCATTGCCATACTTAATGGAGTATCCTTACGAGTGCGCAGAGCAAAGTTTTAGCAGGTATTATGCAAACACATTGGCATCGTTTATTAGCAATGCATCTCCAAAAATTAAGCAAGTTTTTGACCGCTGGAAAATTACAGATACAGCTGCGTTGATGAGCAACCTTCAAAAAAATGAAGAATTAAAATCGGTACTCTTGCAAGAAACACCTTGGGTACTTGCTGCACAAAGCGAAGTGCAACAAAAGAAAAACATTGCTTTGTTGTTTGATATGGTTCGTTTAGCTGCAGAAAAAAATAAAACACTAGCTAAATTAAAAGACATGCAAATAAGCAATGGTGGTTTTGCATGGTTTAAAGGTGGTAGGGATGATAGATACATTACGCAATACATTACTACAGGCATTGGACATTTAAGAAAATTAAAAGCAGTACAAGGCAATGATTATGCAGAGCTAAAACCCATTATCGATAAAGCTTTGCCATATTTAGATGCTAGGCTAAAAGAAGACTACGATAACTTAATAAAATACAAAGCAAAATTAACGGACAATAATTTATCTTCAACTGCTATTCAATATTTGTACATGCGTAGTTTTTTTAATGAAACGCCCATTGCTGCATCTGCAAAAATAGCAGTAGATTATTATGCAAGCCAGGCTACAAAATATTGGTTGAGCCAAAGCAAATACATGCAAGCTATGATAGCATTGGCATTGCATAGAAAAGCAGATAGCAAAACCCCGAAAGCTATTATTGAATCGCTAAAACAAAATAGCATAAGCAGCGAAGAGTTTGGTATGTATTGGAAAGATTTTAACAAAGGCGGTTACTATTGGTACCAAGCGCCTATTGAAAGCCATGCCATGATGGTAGAAGCTTTTACGGATATTGATGCCAACAAAAATACCATAGATGATTTAAAAACATGGTTGCTCAAACAAAAGCAAACACAAAATTGGGGAACAACGAAAGCCACGGCAGAAGCTTGCTATGCTTTGTTGTTGAATGGCAGTGATTGGTTAAGCGAAGAAAAAATCATAGAAATAAAACTAGGTAATACAATCTTAAAAAGTACGGATGATAAAAATGAAGCTGGTACAGGTTATTTCAAAAAGAGAATAGAAGGAGAAAAAGTAAACCCAAATATGGGAAATATTTCTGTTGAAATAAAGCCAACCAACAATTCAACAATAAAACAATTTAACAATTCCACTTCTTGGGGAAGCGCCTATTGGCAATACTTTGAAGACTTAGATAAAATAACTTCGGCAGAAACACCACTTAAATTAGTAAAGAAATTATTTATAGAAAAGAACTCCGATAAAGGTCCAATACTGCAAGCCATAAAAGATGGTGATGCTATAAAAGTAGGCGATAAAATAAAAGTGCGTATAGAATTGCGCAGCGATAGAGATATGGAATATGTACACATGAAAGATATGCGTGCATCATGCATGGAGCCTACAAATGTAATCAGCCAATACAAATACCAAGGCGGACTTGGCTATTACGAAAGCACCAAAGATGCGAGTACCAATTTCTTTTTTGGTTGGTTGCCTCGTGGCACTTACGTTTTTGAATATGCATTATTTGTAACCCACAATGGAAATTTTAGCAATGGCATTACGAGCATTCAATGCATGTATGCACCCGAGTTTACGAACCATAGTGAAGGCGTGAGGGTGAGGGTGGAATAATTTTTTTACCGCAGAGAAATAAGTTAGCAGAGTTTGCGCAGAGAAAAACTCTGCGCAAACTCCTTTTCTCTTTTGCTCTGCGGTTAATTTTTGTTGCCAATTAAAAACGCTAAGGCAATAAAAAATCGATAACCAATTTAATCATCCACCCACCTCAAACCAAATCTTTTTTTCATTATCCCAATCGCCATTATAATTTATCGTAAGTTCTTCGCCAGCGGCTACATCCCTTACTGTTTTTAACATAATCGTTTGCGCTTCATAATCCATAAAATAATCGCAATTGCTTTTGTAGCTGTGGTTGTAAATGGGCACATAGCCAAGCGCCATAGCGCATTTGTCAAGTGCATCACCCCATTCAAAAATGTAATCGTGTAGCAGGGTTTTATCTAAATGCGCTCTGTCTTTTTTGGGCATTACAATTACGGGTGCTACCTCAATAATAGTTTGTGAAGGTATAGCCTCGTTCGTAAACACGCCTCTACCCTTTTGAGTTGTATCTGCAATAAATAAACAAGGTAAAATCATAAAAATAAAAGGCTAAATTGCGCCCAATTAAAAACGAAAATAAGAAATTGTATTCATGTCTTTGGAAAGTGTAGAAATATCGTTGCAACAACAGTTTGAAGAAGTAATAGCTTCCGAAGACAAATTGGCTATAAAAGATTTTTTAAACGATCAAAATATAAGTGATGTAGCCAACCTTATTTACGACAACAAAGATTACGAAACACAAATTATTGCGCACCTTTCTATACACCGAGCAGCAAGCGTTTTCAAAATATTAGATGCCAGCGAGCAAAAAAGAATCATAAAAGATTTGCCAGCATTTAAAAGTGCAGAATTACTCAACGAATTACCGCCAGATGACAGGGTAGATTTTTTAGAAGAACTACCAACAGATACGGTAAGAGAGCTCATAAAAACATTAGAGCCAGCCGAAAGGAAAATCACATTAGAATTACTCGGCTATCCCGAAAACAGCGTGGGCAGGCTCATGACGCCCGATTATGTGTATGTGTATGAATACAACACTGTGCAAGAAGTATTGGATACCATAAGAAGATGGGGAAGCAATAGCGAAACAATAGATGTTATATACATCATAAATGGCAAAGGCGAATTGATAGATGACCTCCGTATAAGAGAATTTTTAATTGCATCCCCAGATACTAAAGTGAGCGACCTCATGGACGAACGTTTTATTTCTTTAAAAGTAAATGATGACCAAGAAATAGCCAGCGAAGTTTTTAAAATGAATAACCGTGTGGCATTGCCAGTAACAGACGAAAAGAATATTTTGCTTGGCATTGTTACCATCGACGATATGCTTTGGGTGGCGCAAGAAGAATATACGGAAGACATACAAAAAATAGGCGGTACCCAAGCGCTCGATGCACCGTATTTAGATATAAGTATTCCCAAATTAATAAAGAAAAGAGCAGGTTGGTTGGTTATACTTTTTCTCAGCGAAATGCTTACCGCTACGGCCATGCAATTTTTTCAACACGAAATAGAAACCGCCACAGTGCTTGCATTGTTTATTCCGCTAATAATGAGTAGTGGCGGCAATAGTGGCTCCCAAGCCAGCACACTTATTATACAAGCTATGGCGCTTGGCGAAGTAACGCTCACGGATTGGTGGCGTGTAATGAAGCGTGAATTAATATCTGGCTTTATATTAGGATTAATACTCGGAGCTATTGGTTATTTGAGAATAATTTTGTGGCAAAATTTGCACATTTTCGATTATGGTATTTATTGGAAACTCATTGCATCCACCATTTTCTTTTCGCTTATTGGTATCGTACTTTGGGGAAGCCTCATGGGTTCTATGTTACCTATATTACTGAAGAAATTAAAACAAGACCCTGCTGCTTCTTCTGCGCCGTTTGTAGCTACATTGGTAGATGTTACAGGTATAGTTATTTATTTTTCGGTGGCGTATTTTTTCTTGAAAGGCATTTTATTGTAGGGTTGAATGTTGTTGAAAATTGTTTAAATGTTGAAGAGTATTTTTTGAACGCAAGCATTGGTTCTTTGATCAACTGTGGTCCCGCTATACGTTACAAGTCCTCGCCCTCGTACCTCGGGCTGTGGGCTTTCCACTTCTATCGGGAGTAGATTTTCATCTTCAAATCTTTAATGAACATTTATAATGGAACCGCTTCACCAATTTTTCCAACAACTTTTATAAACATTGCTTTAAAATCTTATAAATTATTTTGCCCACCTCATGTGTCTGACACCTGATTGAAGGCCTTTAACTACAAAGACTCTATCTGAGGTGTCTGACACATTTCACAGACCGTTTAATTAATTTAATTAAAAAATGCGTTTATATTGTTAAAAATTAATTGCCACTATCGCAATCATTTGTAAAAATGCCACTCCATCTCAAAAAAAATTGCAGCCTAACAATCAACGAAATATTTTTTCAAATAAAATTCGCTTTAACATTATTTTGTAATAGCATTTCGCAGTGCGTTACAATTTGTTTACCTTCATATACAATATTAAATACCCCTCCGTAATTTTTTTAAAATGAAAACGCTCTTTTTCTTCCTCGCATTTTGCTTTACAGCAACAAACACATTTTCTCAATTGCCCATAAACCCAACAGCCATCGATATTGTAAGAGATAGCTTTGGTGTGCCACACATTTTTGCCAAAACCGATGCCGAAGTAGCATACGGCCTTGCTTGGGCAGAAGCCGAAGATGAATTTGAAAGTATGCAACAATTGCTTTTACCCGCAAAAGGTTTAATGGGTAAAGTACTTGGCAAAAAAGCTGTAGCAGGCGATTATGCATTTGCGTTATTTCGCTGCAAAGAAATAACAGAAGAAAAATGGCATACACTTTCTCCAGCATTTCTTAAACTTATTCATGGGTATGTACAAGGCATAAATGCATATGCAGCTACACACAAAAGCGAATTGCTTCATAAAAATATTTTCCCAATCACCGAAAAAGAATATGTTTCCTCTTCAGTATTTGCACTCACCATTTTTAATGGCGCCGATAAAGCATTGCAAAGAATTTTTGCCAATGCAGAACCCGAAGCACCCGAATATAATAAAAATGCGAATAACTCATTAGCCAGCAATAATATAAAAACAGAATTACCCGAGTATAATAAAAAAGGGAGCAACTCATTTGCCATAAGCAATACAAAAACAACTACTGGCGAATCTTATTTACTCATCAATGCACATCAACCAAACTCAGGACCACAATCGTTTTACGAAGCACATTTGTGTAGCGAAGAAGGCTTGAATATAACAGGAGGTTTGCTTGCAGGTGCACCTTGCATATTACATGGCGCTAATGAAAACTTGGGTTGGGCACATACTGTAAATTTTTGCGATAGGTTTGATGAGTATCAATTAGAAATGAACCCAGATAATAAAACACAATATAAATTTGATGGGCAATGGGTGGACCTTGAAGTAAAAACAATAAAACTGCGTATAAAAGGAATTCCTTTTGCCATAAAAAGAAAAATTTATTGGAGCAATTATGGCGCTACCATGAAAAATAAAACTGGTTTCTTTAGTATGCGGCTTGGTGCCAATATGAAAATAGGAGCATTAGACCAATGGTATCAAATGGACAAAGCAAAAAATTATACAGAATTTTATGCTGCACTTAGCAAGCAAGAACTAAGTATGTTTAATATTATGTACGCCGATAAACACGATACTATTTTTTACATAAACAATGCTGCTATGCCTATTCGTACTGGCGGTTACGATTGGAGGAAAACCATGCCCGGCAATACTTCTACCACATTGTGGACAGAATTTAGAAAACTAAACACGCTCCCACAATATGTAAATCCAAAAAGTGGATTTTTGTTTAACACCAACCATTCATCATTTTTGGCAACTGCTCCAGAAGATAATTTAAAATCAACTTCCTTTGCAAAACAAGATGGGTGGGAAGAATATAGTTTGAACAGAAACGTACGTTTTATGGAACTGTTTCCACAAAATGAAAAACTGAGTTACGAAAAATTTAAGACTATAAAATTTGACAAACAATTACCAACCCAATTGCAATTTTGGTACAAATTGGATAGTATGTTTTTGCTTAGCGAAAAAGATTATCCAGAATATGCAAAGCTCATAACCACTTTTAAAAATTGGGATAAGCTTGGCAATACAGACAGCAAGGGTGCTGCTATTTTTTTACTCACCTATGAGCATGTAAAAAAATTATTGCTAGGCCAAGCACCAAGAGCTATTACAAAACAAGAAGCCGTAGAAACCTACAAGCATATAAATGAATATATGCAAACAAATTATGGCAATACCGAGATTACTCTTGGCGATTTGCAAAAATTGGTACGTGGCAATAAAGAGTGGCCACTCGGCGGTTTTCCTGATGTGCTTTCGCCTCAATGGACAGCGCCAATAAAAAACGGCAGACTAAAATCTATTGGTGGCGATGGCTTGATAATGTTTGTACGATTTGCAAAAGAAGGGTTACCAAAAATAGAAACCATAAATGTATATGGTGCAAGTGCAAAACCTGGCAATAAACATTTCGACGACCAAGTAGACATGTATTTAAAGCAGCAAACAAAGCCTATGACCTTGGATAAGGCGGAAGTTTATAAGAAGGCGGAGAAGATTTATCATCCTGTTGTTTTAAATGTGCGTTAGACAAATTCTATAGACTATATTGAGTTTATAAATTAATTATTGTTATTCGGATATCTATATCTACTGCAGTGTCAATAGAATTTAATAATAAGTAATTCTACGCTTACTACTATGATATGTCTAGGTTATTAATTTCCCAAAAGTCTTAAGAGTGTCTTGATATAAATAAGAGTGTCTTGAAATAAAATTGTGCTATACTTTTGTTATATCATAAATAGCATAATACGATTTATTAAATATTACTCTCATTAAATATTCATTTAAAGTTGTTAGGTATTTTTTAGATAAATAATGAATATTTAGTTTAATATCTTGCAATTTTTTTGGCAAAATTATCCATAAGATCTCTCCTGTTTTCCTCACTTTTTATTTTTTAAAAAACCAATTCAGTTTCAGTGCGGGTTTCAGCTAATTTTTTTAATTTTCAGGGTGCCGACGTGGGTTAA
>JAYTLA010000056.1:0-16874 GCA_043729825.1 Ferruginibacter sp. | reverse complement strand
CAGCACTCTTTTTTGTGCTCCGGTAAGCGTAAAGGGCAAATAATAGGTGTAAAAATTATTAAAAAATTGTCCTACCGTATTAAAAATATTGCCTCTGCTAAAACGATGCCTTTCTAGTTTTACCAATTGCATTCTCAGTTGTGCAAAAAATAATTCTTCAAATTTTAACCTGCGTAATGCATGTTGGTAATGTTTTTCTGTGGCAGGAAAATGTATTTGTTGATACGCTACAAAACGATCTAATAATTTATATTCCGATAAAATATGTTTAGGCAAGTTTTCTATAATATCTTTTTCTGTAATTTTTGCAAAAAGCTCTGCTGTAAATTTACTAATGTTACCACCACTAATCCCTCTAGCTTTTAGTTTTTCGGTACATGGATATATTGGCTCTAGGCTTTGCTTTCCTTCCATTTTTTGTGGCGAAAAGTTTTCTATTTCGGGGTGAGCTATTTGGGGAGATCCATTAAAAAATCCAAGCTTACCAAATACCAAATACTGGTGCCCTACATGCATTATTTTTTCTACATAATTTATACCTTGAAACCACACGAGTTCTATTACACCAGTATTGTCTTTTAATTTTCCCACAAGTCTTCTGCTTCTGCCTTCGCCCAACAAATCGAGGCTCAATAATTTTCCTGCTACGTATGCATATTCATCTTGCATGGTAAGCGAAGCAATGGTATCCACCTGTGTTTTGTCAACATGTCTAAACGGAAAATGATTGAGCAAATCATTAAAGCTATGTATGTTCAAATTTTTGCGCAGCATATCGCCTCGCTGTGCAGATATACCAGTAAGATATTCTATAGGTGTTTGTAATATGTTGTTTAGTGGATTGATGATGCAAATATAAAGAGCTGTGGGCAGTTGGCAAGGAGCAGTGGGCAGTTGACAGTTGGCAGGTGGCAATTTGCAAAAGCTATTGCCAATATATAGATTTCAATATGTGGTATAAAATTTAGAATCGGTTTAATCAATACAATATAAAAAGTATTAGTTTTGTAATTAATGATTACAAGTAAACAACATATAATTGCTACCTTACAAAACAATCTTACATTGCTTAAAGCTAAATATCCTTTAGAGTCTATAGGGTTATTTGGTTCATACAGTAGAGATGAACAAACCGAATTTAGTGATATAGACCTTATCGTATCGTTCACCAGACCTGTAGGCATGGAATTAATTGATTTGTCATTTGAATTGGAAGATATTTTAAAACGTAAGATAGATCTAGTAAGTATAAAAGGAATTAAACCAAAATACTTTGATGCCATAAAACAAGATATTTTGTATGCCTAAAAGAAATAACAATCTCTTACTTGAAGATATACTAGAAAGTATTCTTAAAATTGAAGTATATACCAAAGGAATTGATTACAATAATTTTTTCAAAGATGAAAAAACAAAAGATGCTGTAGTCAGAAATTTAGAAATAATTGGGGAGGCCGTTAATAATTTATCTACTGAATTTACACTTAAAAATGATGAAATAGAATGGCGCAAAATTGCTGCTTTTAGAAATAGATTAATACACGAATATTTTGGTGTAAATTATGAAGCTGTATGGATGATAATAAACTCAAACCTTAATAGTCTAAAAGATTATATTGAACGAATAAAATAATTAAATATATAGTATTATCTTTTTCTGCAAAATTACACCTGTACTGTTTTCCATTTACCTTTTTTAAAGAAATACCAAGCTGCTAATGCTAATACCGTTTCTGCTGTAGGTATAGCAATGAACGCACCTGTAGGACCCATATTATAATGAATGGCTAGTAACCAAGCCAAAGGAATTTGAATTCCCCAAAAGCAAATTACATTAATCCATGTTGGAGTTGTAGTATCGCCTGCGCCATTTAGAGATTGTATCATTACCATACCTATACCATAAAAAATATAACCAAGCCCAATAATTTGTAATGCTTGGCTACCGAAGTTTAAAATTTCTCCATCGCTTGTAAAAATACCAATAATTGGTTTTGAAAAAAATACAAACAAAATAGTAACTAAACCCATAAATGCAGCATTGTATTTTGTAGTGAGCAATACAGATTGTTGCGCACGCTCTGGCTGTTTGGCACCAAGATTTTGCCCAACCAATGTAGCCGCTGCATTGCTCAAACCCCATGCAGGCAAAATAAAAAATACCACATTTCTTATTGCAATTTGGTAGCCTGCACTTGCATTTGTACTACCAGTTTTAGAAACGATATAAGCCAATATTATCCAACTACCACTTTGTATAAAAAATTGAAAAGTGGCAGGTGTTGCCACATTTAATACATTTTTTATAATTGGAAAATCCCAATTAAAATAACTTTTTATTAATTCTATTGTTCTGCCTTTTTTAAATAAATGATAGCATTGATAAACTACGCCAGATGTTCTTCCAATTACAGTAGCAATGGCCGCACCTTTTAAACCCAATGCAGGCAAAGGTCCTAAGCCATAAATTAATAACGGGCAAAGGATAATATTTACCCCACTTGCTATCCACAAACTTTTCATAGCCATGGCTGCATCACCAGCACCTCTAAAAATACCATTTATCAAAAACAATAAAATAATAGAAGGTGTGCCTAAGAACATAATTTTTGTGAAGATTGTTCCTTGTTGTATCACTTCATCTTTTGCGCCCATTAATGTTAAAATATTTGGAGCATAGAAATAGCCTACTAAACATAAAATAATAGAAAGAATGAATGACACAATAATGGCTTGCGCAGCAGAATGAGAAGCTTCTTTAAAATTCTTTTCGCCAACCCTACGAGCCACAATGGCTGTGGCGCCTGTGCTTAAGCCAATGCCTAATGTATAAACCAATGATATTACTGACTCCGTTAAACCCACCGTAGCTACTGCTTCTTTTGCATTGGGCAAGTGGCCTACAAAATACATATCTACCACTGCAAACACAGACTCTAAACTCAATTCTAAAATCATGGGAATAGCCAATAACACAATGGCGGCTTTAATGCTGCCTTGTGTATAATCGTGCTGCTCGCCGTTTAGGGATTGTTTTATGAGGCTAATGTATTTGTTGGGTTTTTGCATGGTGCTGCGGGCTTGTTTGACAAATGTATAAAATTAGTAAGGGATTTTGATGAATCAAAAAACAGTATAAAATTCATAAAATCCATGTTGACAGTAGTCCGTTGTATAGTAGTCAACTAAATTAGAACTTTACAGCATGGAAATAAAAAAGAGATTTGGTAAAAGAGTAAAAAAACTAAGGCTTGAAAAAGGCTTATCTCAAGAAGCACTCGCTCATGATTCTGATTTAGACAGGACTTACATTCCAAGTATTGAGAAAGGTGAAAGAAATGTTTCAATTACCGTTGTTGAAAAAATTGCGAAAGCATTGAATGTAAAAATATCAGATTTATTTGATGAAGAAATATAAACCTACTAACAAAAATATGAAAGAATTAATAGTGCCTACTGTCAACAAAAGACAGTGGAATAAAGTTTTTTTGAAATACACTGAATTCATTGTTTGTCATAAAAACTATAAAGGTTTATTTTTTGAAAGGGGAAAAGACAAAAATGTAAAATGGGTAATAACTGGTAAATCTGAAAATGGACAGCAAAGAGCAAAGAAGAGCATGGTGGGATAAACAATGCAAAAAGCATGGAATAAAACTTGAAGCTGGTTGTTATGCAAAAGTTGCTTTGAAAATACACCCAACAAAGGAACATGTTTGTCAAATTTGCGGTAAGTCACTTAGCATAGAATATATTTATCCGAATAAGAGAACATCTGTTTCCATTAAAAATGAGTTTGATATTTCTGTTGCTCCATTCACTAAAGATATTTTTCAAATCGTAGATGAGCTTATCAAGTCTGATGCAGATATTGAAAAAGTAAAACACATTTTCAAAATAAAATCTTCAGAAAAACTTTCAAAGGAAACTTTGAAAGTTTTTATCAGAACAAATTTTGTTGATGCTTTCGCCAAAGCTCTTTCTCCAGGAGTCTTTAGCAATTCACCCGACAGATTTGATGGCTATCATTCAGATGGTAATTGTTGTCGTTCAGAAAGTGATAAGGGTCGCCACAAATCAAATATGCAACGCTACGGACAAGATAGAAGGGTCTATGAAAACTGGTCGGATGGTGATTGGAAAAAAGCCGATAGATTGATGTCAAAGTTTCGCATTCATGGAGTAAGTGCTGACCATATTGGACCAATTTCACTTGGCTTTTGCCATCGTCCTAAGTTTCAACCGATGACAATTCAGCAGCAATCTGCAAAGAATAATAGAATGAGTTTGAATGATGTTAGAATTTTATTAGAGGATGAAAAAACTGAGCAAGTTGTATCGTGGCATTCCAAATTGATTTGGGACAAACTTAAAAACAAAGTTGCGACAGATACTGATGCAGTAAAGTTGAGTGATATAATGAGAAAGAATTTGCATCACATTCTCATTGTGTTTTCAATGATTGATGAAAAGGGATATGAAGAATTTCTTGAACAGTTTTTAAATCCTGAATACACTTTCTTTGACTACAAGTTTGAAGGGTTCAATCCCGAAACTGGTGGCTATAAAAAAGTTATTTCTAAAAAGCTCATTGGAAAAAACCAACAGAATAACATCAAGCGATATTACAGAGTAGCGTTTGATAAATTGCAGGAGTATAAAGAGATTGAAAACAGGAAAATAAATATTTGGAGTCATAAAGAAGTTGACAATGAACTTGAAAAACTTTTCGTTTTCCTGAAAGCAAAGAAGAATAAGGAAGCAAAAGCACAACTTGAAAATACTTTCAAGTTGTTAGCCAACATTGCTGAAAGCAAATGGTAGTTGGTCTAAACAACTTTCATAGAAACTTGTAAAATCAATTTCACTCAACATCAATTTTTCAAAAGCGGAAGTTGATTTGTAATTGCAAGTCATTTCAAACTCTCCCGAACCTGTTGTAAGAATTGGTAAACCTCCGATGGCTTGTTTAACTGTTATTGGCTTTGGTTTGCTTTCGTCTTTGTATGAGAACAAAATTTTCGGTTGAGAAAACTTTTCTTTTTTGAGTGAACCGATTATTACAACTCGTTTTCGTTTTTGGGGAACTCCAAAATCTTCTGCGTTTAATTTAAAAGGTGCTGTTACATTGTACCCAATTTCTTCAAATGAAGCAATAATCTCTTTTAAAGCTTCTCCTTTTCTCATTGTAAGAATACCTGGAACATTCTCCATTACAAAAATCTCTGGTCGTATTTTATCAACTACATGAACAAACTCTTTGAACAATTGATTTCTTTTATCATCAGGGTTTCTCCAACCTGCATTAGAAAAACCTTGACAAGGCGGACCGCCAATAACAACTCCAATCTCTTTTTCTTTTGCTGCAATTGAAATGATTTGATCTTTGACTTCTTTCAAAGTAATGTCGCCTAAAATTAAATTATCACCTTTATCATATTCTAGATGGTTTTGCTTATACGTTTCAAAATAATTTTTTTCAATTTCATTTGCTGCAATCAACTGAAAACCTTCTGACAAAAAACCTTCTGACATTCCACCTGCACCTGCAAACAAATCCACGAAAGTCAAGTTTTTTAAATGGTCTTTTAAAGACTCCGCAATTGCTCTTGCAAGTAAAGGAGGAACAGCATTGCCAATTTGTTTATATTGAGATGTCTTGCTGCCGTAAAAAACAAAACTATCTTTGAACGATTGAAGTCTTGCTCCTTCACGGGTTGAAATAATTCTGTCTTGTGTTGGATGTAAATTGCAACCATTACCTAAGCGATTGAAGTAAGTTGTAATTGTATAACTCGGTTTGTCAAATTCAAGTCTGCCGTAGTAAGTTGTTCTACCACCTGAACGTCTTATTTGTTCAAGTCGTTGCGATGGAATTGTATCGGGGATATTTTGCCAATTTCCTCCTTCGGGAATGTGTTGCACCATTTTCCACTCCAATTTGCTAAGTCCGGGTGCAATGTGGTTATACAGTTTCATATTCAAGTATTGGCTCTACTTTTTTCTTATTATTCAAAATGTAATTAATTTCTGTTTTCGTTAAGCCGTAAAATTTGCAAACTGTTTCATTAATTTCATTTTCATCGTTTGAAAATTCATTTAATTCAAAACTATCTAAATCAATAATAGGAAGTTCGTCTAATTCGTAATTGTTTATGTGGTTGTTGCTGCTTGTGATTTTAAAACGCCAATTCAACAAAGCACTATTCAATATGTAAAAGAGCTTTTTCAAATCAGATTGTTTCCTCGTTGAAACAATGTAGTTGCAAGAGTTTCCAAGTATGTCGGTCTTTTCGCAAAAAACAAATTTTAATCTCCGTTGAATATCAATGTTTGAAATCTGCTGACAAATCAATCTCTCTTTGTTGTAATCGTAAACTTTAAAATCATCAGATTTTTTGTTGAGAAAACCTTCAATTTCAACAAACTCTCCGTTCTTATCAATCACACTTTCATCAGAAATCATATTGCCTCTTACCAATCTCCAACCTGTATTTTCAGAAGTGATAAACGGTTTGAATAGCGTTAAATCCAATTCGCCTCTTCTGTTTCTGATGAAAGAAATTTCTTTCATCTTTTTCTGTTTTGAAATCTTTGCAAGTATTGACCAACCTGTTTTATCAATCAAAGGAATTTCAAAGTTCGTTGGGAAAATAGTTTTGATTGTTGCAAAATCAATTTCAAAAGTGTTGTCCGAAATTTCAATTCCAATCTTATCTGTCTTGCTGCCTTTCTGCAAGTAGAAAATTACTGTTGACTGAGAAACATTTTCAAACAACCTTGCTGATTCTGGATAGTAACGAATGAAATGAAGTTTGTGAGAAATTAAAAGATGCTTACGAAGTTTTGCAGAAGTCAAATCTGCAAATAATGAAGATGGACAAATAATCCCGATCTGTCCTTTTGACTTTGTTAAGCGAATTATCATTTCAATAGAGAGTTGATAATAATTCAACATTCCTTCAATTGAGTATTGATAAATTCCTGAAGTTCTGAAAAAATTTATTTGGCTTTGAACTTTGCTTTGAAGATTTGCATAATAGCCATTTAATTTTTGCTCATCTTCTTTTTTGTTTACTTTCAGCAAACAGTAAGGTGGATTTGAAAATACAACATCAAAACCTCCTTTATCAAAAACGGGTTTGAAATCATTTGAAAGGTCAATACTTTTTCGATCTTCTTGCAATAATGTCGCTTTCGGAATTAGGGCGTTTCTATTGATTATGTTTGTTGAAAGTGCTGCGGTGATTTCTGAATTCAGCTCAGAAAAAAGAGAAATTACTTTGCACCGCAAAACTTTCAAAGCCGTGTCATCCAAATCAACCGCAAATAAATTATTGCAAATAATTTGTTGCAAAGGCAATCCGTATTTATTTTTTAAAATTTTAACTGCCTCAAAATAAAACCGCCCTGTACCACTAGCAAAATCAAGACAAGTAATTGCGTTAACAATTGCTTTTTCTTCAATTGCATTTGCAAGAGTATTCTCTACTATTTCATTTGTGATTTGCTTTACTGTATAAACTGCACCATTCTCTTTTAAATGATGTTTTGATTTTTTTCTTGTTAGTTTTCCACTTCCAATAGAAAACTCTGAATTCAAAAAAGCCATGTGTAACTCTTCAGCTATCTCTGGAATTTCTTCAATGTTTTTCTCAACAATATTTTCAATCAAAGCTATTTGCTCAAAATGAAAAACTGTTCTTAGTTCTTCTGAATGTTTTTTGAATTTAGAATTGATGTAAGAAGTAATTAACGAATCGACAAGTTGACTATGAACTTTGAAAGCAATGTTGCTTTCATCTGTCAATAGCAAATTTGCATTTATCAAATGAAGTTCCTTTGCAGAAATTGGTTTTAACTCATTTGTCGTTGAAAGTAAATTCTTTTGAATTTCAACGACAATAAGTTGTTCCTCTTTTAAGAAAAAATATTTAAGAACATTATCGTTCATTTTAACTTCTAATTTTGATTTAGGAAGAATTTTTTATCTCTAGCAAAAATAACAATCCTAAATTAATTAGCAAATTATCTTTTTGGTAGCTGATTCTACTTTTATTAAATTTCACCCCACCTTCTTCCTCCCCTTAAAACTTTTCTTTCCTTTAAAACCCCCACCACCACTCCTCCTCTCCGTAACATTATACTCAGGCTGCTCTCCCAACTCCTCTGGCACAGCACATTTGGTTACTTCTTTTTCTATCAACTTTTCTATATCAAAAAACTTGCGTTGTTCTTTTTCGTTTATGAGTGTATAGGCAGTACCATCTGCTTCTGCACGGGCAGTACGGCCAATGCGGTGTACATAATCTTCGCCATCGTGTGGCACATCAAAATTTATTACGAGGTCTATATCATCTATATCTATACCACGGCTAAGAATATCGGTGGCAACTAGCACTGGTAATCTACCACTACGAAATTGTATAAGTGTATCTTCTCTTTGGTCTTGGTCGAGGTCGCTATGTATTTCGCCTGCTATTACTTTATTGCGTACAAGATCTCGAGTTAGTTGTTTTACGCTTAATTTGCTGCTGCAAAACACCACTACTTTTTTAAAGTTTTTTGTTTTTAGCAAATGAACAATCAGCGGAATTTTTTGTGTGTCATATACCACAAATGCAAACTGTTTTATTTTTTCTGCGGGTTTGCTTATAGATATGCTTACTTCTTCTGGATTATGTAAAATTGTTTTTGCAAGACTGCGTATTTTTGGTGGCATGGTAGCAGAAAACAATAAATTTTGACGCTGCTTTGGTAAGTGCTTTATGATAAAATCAATGTCGTCATAAAAACCCATATCCAACATTCTATCGGCTTCATCTAGCACCAAATATTTTAGATTATCTAATTTTACATAACCCATTTTTATGTGGCTCATCATTTTGCCTGGGGTACATACCACAAAGTCTGCACCCATGGTAAGTGCCTTTTTTTCTTGCACAAATGCATTGCCATCGCCACCGCCATAAATAGGTATGGAGCTTATAGACGTAAAATAAGACAAGCCTTCTAAATGTTGTGCAATTTGTATAGCTAACTCTCTTGTGGGTACAATTACCAAAGCAGTAATGCTATGTGGGTCGTGTACTTCACCAAGCATTCTATGTATAAGTGGCAATAAGAATGCGGCGGTTTTCCCAGTGCCCGTTTGTGCAGATGCTATAATGTCTTTACCTGCAAGTATATGTGGTATTACTTGCTCTTGTACGGGTGTAGCAGTGTCGTAGTTGGATGCTTCTATGCCTTCTTGCAGGCGTGCATCAAAATTAAATTCTGTAAATTTCAAAAGTTTTTTGTTGTAAAGATAAGTAATTCTGTGTGGGTGGGGTTTTGGGTGCGGTTTAAGGTTAATTTGCCTATACTTTTTTGCCGAGAAGACGGGAAGACGTTTTTTTTAAATTAAGACGGGGAAGATATTTTGCTGCGCAAAATTGGTTTAGCCACGAAGACGCTAAGGCACAAAGAGAAAAACTTCGTTTTTGTTTTTTGCTTCGCAAAGTTTATACGCCGAGAACCTGCCTGCCGGCAAAGGCAGGGACGGAAAGACGTTTTTTATTTACTGGCTTTTTGTAATTCTAAGTCTGAAAGAATATTTTGGTCCTTCTTCGGCGGAGAGGTTCGCTAATTTGTTGAAAGAAGGCTGTAAGATGATTTTTATTGTAGCTTTTTGAATTGCCCCGACCTTCAGGTCGGGGATAAATGATTATTATCTTAAAGGCACTTTAGTGCCAAATGCAATTTTTAAAAGTAGGTAATAAATAATGTGGGCAAAGGTCAGTAAAGAAAAAATGCTGAGCATAGCCCCGATTGAAACGGAAATAGTTTTTTTGTAAGCCGAATGGCGAACAAAAAAACTATTGGAGTGAAAAGCGGGAAACCAATGATGATTTATAAATATTGTTCATGCTCCCAATCGAATCAAAAAATTATTCTTTGCTAACGGAACCAGAACTATTTTCTGTTTTTACAACATCAGTAGCGCCGCCTGTATATTTTATACTGCCGCTACTATTGGCTTTGGCATTTATTTTTATGCTTGCAAAAATAGATACATCTGCACTGCTGCTTGCTGCTACCGTGGCTGTCTCGGCTTTTAAGTTATATAGCTTTACAGCTGCACTGCTATTGGCATCTACTTCTACCTCTTTTGTACGACCAGATGCAGAAATATCTGCACTACTACTTGCATTTACACTAACAGATGGTGCATCTAATTGCAAATCTATTTTTGCAGAACTGCTGGCTCCTATGTTTATTTTATTGGTAGAGGTTATGGTATTTTTCCCAACTATTTCTGCAGATGCATTAGCATTAAACCCATCAAACTGTGGGGCAGTTACGTGTACTTTTATGGTAGCATGATTCCAGATAGAAATATTTTTTAACCGAATTTTTAATTCATTTCCTACTACTGTTGTTTCAATATATTTTATCAAATTATCATCGGCCTCTACTACTACTTCTGTTTGTGTGCCTTGCTGCACATCTACATCTATAGAACTTGATACATTTACTTTTGTAAATGCCGAAACGTTTCTAGTTTCTGTAATAATATTTCCGCTTCCTTTTTTTCCTCTATAACAAGATGTGGCTAAAATTACAATGGCGATAAATAAAATGTATTTCCTCATGATGTATGTTTTAATAAATGATTACTCGTATCTCAATGCTACAATAGGATCTAGCTTACTGGCTTTTATAGCTGGTATTAGTCCTGCTAGCAAACCAACAACCGTGCATACTACCACAGCTATGGCTATCCAGCCCCAAGGCACCACAAAACCAGTTTTAAAAAATATGCCTACAAGGTTACCTACCAATACGCCCGTTATAATTCCTGCTACCGCTCCCATTAGGCTTATTAAAACACTTTCAAATAAAAATTGCGATCGTATATCTTTTCGTGTACTACCCAGTGCTTTTGATAATCCAATTTCTTTTGTACGTTCGTTTACTGCCACGAGCATAATATTCATGAGCCCTATAGCTGCTCCAATTAAAGTGATGAATGCAATGCCTATTGTTCCTTTTTCTAAAAACCCCAGATTGGTTAACAATGATTTTGCAATGCTATCGCTTTTGTCAATAAAAAAATTATCATCATCTGTAACAGCAAGTTTGCGCACAGGCCTAAACGTAGCTGTAGCTTCACCTACAGCCAAATCTATTAATTTTAAATCGTTTACCATTACTGCCAATACAAAAGTAGATGTTTGTGTGGCGTACTGCCTTCTAATATTATTTACAGTTGTAATTACTACACGGCTTGTATTAAAAAATGCGCTGCTACTTTTTTCTTCTAGCACGGCTATAATTCTATAGGGTATATGATCTACTCTTATAACTGCGTCTATTGCTTTTGCATTATTATCTGGAAATAATTTTTGTGCTACGCCGCTTCCGATGGCGCATACATTGCGCCCTGCAATTACTTCATCTGGCATAAAGTTTCTACCATACGCAATTTTAAAACCATTAAGTTCTAAATAATTTTCATCGCCACCTGTTATAGTTACATCGGGATTTGTTTTTTTCTTTGCATTATTTACCACTATATTATTAGCTCCTCGCAGTGCAATACCTACTTTGGCTCCAGGAAAACTGTAACGTTCTTTAAATATTCTTGCTTCATCGTAACTAATAGGAATACCGGTATTCGATTTTTTTTCTTTTGCACCTGCTTTTGATTTTTGTGTATTGGATCTTCTTCCTCCACCAAAATTGAGGTTGCGTTCTTTGTATCTAATGCCAAACGAATTGGCGCCCATGCTTGTGAAACTGGTTGTAAGCCCAAGGCTTGCCGCTTTTATGGCAGTAATAATAAGTATTAGCGCAAAAATACCCAACGCCATTATGGTAATAGTAATGGCAGTACGAAGCTTATTGCCTTTTACGTTTTTCCAAGAAAGTGCTAGTGAGTCTTTATACGTCATTATTTTTTACTTGGTATAAAGATAATGCGTACTTATAAAATATCCTTAATAAGATTTTATGAACGGTATATGAAGTAGTTGACTGGTGCAATCTATAATCTAAAAATGATGCGCCCACCCAACCACAAACTCAGGGTAAATACCAATAGCAAAAATAAGAATAGCAGTTATAACCAACACTACTTTAAATGTAGTCGTAATTTCATTTTCTTCCACCACATTTTCTGTAGCATCTTTAAAATACATGGCTTGTATAACTCGGAAATAATAGTAAGCACTTATTGCCGCAAATAAAACCGCTACAATAATCAACCAAAATTTATGGCCATTTTCAGCCGCAGCCATTAGCATAAAAAACTTACTTTGAAAACCTGCTGTAAGCGGAATACCAGTGAGCGATAATAAAAATACTGTAGCACACAATGCCAACAATGGATTTGTTTTTCCTAAGCCATTAAAACCTTCAATAGTGTAATCTTTCATTTTTATAAGCACAGCAAAAATACCAATGGTAGCCAAACAATATGCGGCACTGTATAATATTAAACCTTCTTTAGCTCTATCATTAAGCGCAAATACAGCAAACATCATAAACCCTGCTTGTGCTATGCTTGAGTATGCTAGCATACGTTTCACACTCTGTTGAAATACGGCTGTTACATTTCCTATAAGTAATGTTGCTATCGTTATAAATACAATGATGGTTTGCCATTGCCCTTGCACTCTTCCAAAAGCAGTTTCAAACAAACGTACAAATGCAAAGAAGCCCGCTACTTTTACAATCGTACTCATAAAGGATGTGAATACCGTTGGCGCACCATCATACACATCGGGTGTCCAAAAATGAAATGGAGCAGCAGATACTTTAAACGATAATGCAATAACTAAAAACACCAACCCTACTGCAATCATTGGAGGCATTGCACCATCACCCATTTGCAAATTACCAATGTAAAAAGAACCATTGGCATTACCACCATAAATAAATGCAATACCCATTAATAATATTCCGGTAGAAAAAGCACCCATTAAAAAATATTTTAAAGAAGCCTCATTACTTTTTAAATTTCGTTTATCACTACCTGTCAATATGTATAAAGGAATACTCATTATTTCTATACCTAAAAACAACATCAATAAAGTATTAAAACTTGCTAAAATGCTTACGCCACACAACACAAAAAATATCAGCGCAAAATATTCACCAACATGCTCCCCCACTTTTTCTATATCGCTTGCATTCAGTAAAAAATAAATAATAGTACATAAAAAAACAATGGCTAAAAAAGCAAGACTATAACTATCCACATGTAGCATTTCCTTGGTATCTATATTTATTTGCAAAATTTTAGTTGCATTAAAAACATTTAGTTCCAATGCATTTACAATAAATAAAAGTAGTGCTCCTGCTATTGCAAGATACTTTGGTGTGGTTTTACTTTTGATAAACACACCCGAGAACATCATCATGATTCCCCAAATTGCCGATATTATAATTGCGTTCATATTTCTTTTAGACTTGAGATGTTAGATTTTAGACACAAGACAAATGCAGTATTCAAAATTTTAACATCGCTATTTTTATTTACTCTTTTTTTAACATGTCGCTCCTACGGAACTACTTGCAATTTTTTTTCTTTTTTTCTACTGACATTTCGCTCCTACGGAGCTGAACAATCTATTTTTTGTTTACGAGCTAATAACCCTGATTGAACATCGTTGTGTCACTCACTTCATCGTCATACCTTTTTTCATCTTTTATCGATTATACTTGTCAAGCACAAACGTAATAATATTTTTCAAACACTTCAATAATTAAACAATTTATCAATTCAACTTTTTATAGTAAATTCTTCTTCCAACTAGACTCAACATCAAACACAATTGAGATGTCAGCCTGAGCTTGTCGAAGGCGGGTTTCATTTACTGCATCGGGTTCGACAAGCTCACCCTGACAATCTTTTGAAACTCGAGCTTTCTAATTGTGCAACTAATAACCCAATCAACTAATAAACCAATCAACCATTCAACCATTCAACTATTTAACTATTTAACCATTAAACTCGCCACCGCCTCCTTCGCCAAATCAATCATCGGCTGAGGATACACCCCAAAAGCAAAAATCATTAATATTATTAATCCCAATCCCAATTTTTCATTAAAAGAAATATCGGTTACATTTTCTATAGCTGCATTTGTATTGCCATAAAAAACTTTTTGTATCATATTCAAAGTATACACTGCAGCAAGAATAATTGATATCCCTGCAACTGCCGCCATCCATACATTGTGTTTGTAAATACCTGCAAACATCATAAACTCTCCAATAAATGCGTTGGTTAGTGGCAATGCAATATTGGCCAGTGCAATTACTACTAAGAAAATTGTTAGCGTTGGCGCTTTATGTGCAAGTCCACTCAGTTGACTCATGTTTTTAATACCTGTTTGTCTTTCCACAATATCGAGCACTATCCACAAGCCAATAATATTTATACCATGATTAAACATTTGTATCATTACACCTTCCAAGCTAATATTATTCATGGCAAAGATAGCTGCACACATTAAACCAATATGCGCAATAGATGAATAGGCTACAAGCTTCTTCAAATTATCTTGCATCATGGCTATGCAGCTTGCATAAATAATTCCAATGATAGAGAGTATCATTACAATATTGGTAAACTTTGGCACTGCTAAAGGGAACATTGGTATCAACCATTTGATAACTCCAAACAAACCCATTTTTACCATTATGCCCGAAAGTACCATCGTTACTGATGTTGGCGATTGATCATACGCATCGGGCTGCCAAGTATGAAAAGGAAACACAGGCATTTTTATAGCAAAGGCAATAAAGAACAACCAAAATAACCAACCTTGTTCTCCCGCACTTAATGATGCAGTATAAAAAGAATTTAAAGAGAAAGAATGCAGTGCTTGTGTACCATCTTCAAACATGCGTGGTGCTGTATGTAAGTAAACATATATAATGCCCGTAAGCATAAGTAACGAACCTACAAATGTGTACACAAAAAATTTAAAAGTGGCTTGTATTCTTTTTTCTCCACCCCAAATGCTGCTTAAAAAATAAACAGGTATAAGAGCAAGCTCCCAAAAGAAATAAAATACCAATGCATCTTTTGCTACAAACACACCCATCAAACCACACTCTGCAAGCAACATCAGCCCAAAGAATGCTCCTGCATTTTTATAAGTATTTTTATAAGTAGCAATAAATATTAAAGGAAATGCAACAGCAGTTAATAAGGTAAGTATTCTTCCAACACCTTCAAGCGATGTATAAAAACTTGTACCCAAATTGCTCAACCATAAATAATTTACAGCATTGTAGCTTGCAAACTTTACATCTGTAAACGCAAGTGTGGTAAGCGATACAGCCAATACAATTAAAGACCCAAAGAGCGCAATGTTTTTTGCAGCGGTTTCAGATTTTACAGTAAAACAAAATATGCCTGCCAATAGTGGCAGCCACATTAATAATTCAGGAAAAGTAATATAATTGCCCAAAGCCTAATTTTTAATAAACAGTTGTATAATAAATAACAGTAACATTCCAATAACCATCAACAGTACATACGCTCCTACTTGCCCGCTTTGCAACCAACGCAATTGTCGGCTACCATAGTTTACAAATTTACCTGTACCATTCACCATTCCATCAATACCCTTTTTCTCTACAATATTTGTGAAGAAAGCAGATATAGAACGCAATGGGTTTGTAATTATTTTTGTATAAAGTTCATCAAAGTACCATTTATTTTCTAACACTTCGCCAATACCACTCGATGCTACTTCGTTTTCTTTTTTGTAATTTTTAAACTTATTTAGGCCAAATAACAATGAACCTAAAGCTAGTGCAACAGAAATACCCATTATCACTAATTCTTTTTCATGAGATAAATGCTCATGGCTTTCTCTAGCTGCTTTGTAGACTTCGCTTTGAGTAAATATTGGTTTCAAAAATTCTTCTAAATGATGTCCTCCTTTCATGAACACTTCAGGTACGCCAACAAAACCACTTAGGGCTGCAAGCACAGCTAATACAATTAAAGGAATCGTAATTGCTTTAGGGCTTTCGTGCAAATGATGCTCCTGATCGTGTGTACCTCTAAACGAACCAAGAAAAGTCATGGCATATAAACGGAACATATAAAACGCCGTCATTACCGCACCTGCTACACCAATACCCCAAAGGATAGGATGCTTAGCAAATGCCGCAGCAAGAATTTCATCTTTACTAAAGAACCCTGAAAATGGTGGCATACCTGCAATGGCAATACAACCAATTAAAAATGTAATATGCGTTGTAGGCATGTATTTTTTTAGTGCGCCCATGTTGCGCATATCTTGCTCTCCACACATGGCATGTATTACACTACCTGCACCAAGGAATAACAATGCTTTAAAAAATGCATGTGTCATTACATGAAAAACAGCTCCTGTGTATGCGCCTACACCAAGTCCTAAAAACATATAGCCCAATTGGCTCACAGTAGAATATGCCAATACTTTTTTAATATCATTTTGTTTGATGGCTATTGTAGCAGCAACGATGGCTGTAGCCAAACCAAATAGAGCAATTATATTTTGCGTAGCAGGCGCCATGGTAAATAATATGTTGCTACGTGCTATCATATATATACCTGCTGTTACCATCGTAGCTGCATGTATCAGCGCACTCACGGGTGTTGGGCCTGCCATGGCATCGGGCAACCAAGTGTATAAAGGTATTTGTGCACTTTTACCACATGCTCCTAAAAACAACAATGCAGTTATTCCTGTGATATCAAAAGATGATAATTTTGCTAGACTTGCTTTTGTAAATACTTCATCATACTGTACTGTTCCTACTTTATTTATCAACCAAAAAACGGCCAATAAAAAACCAAGGTCACCAATACGATTCATGATGAA
>JAYTLA010000055.1:0-17815 GCA_043729825.1 Ferruginibacter sp. | reverse complement strand
TACATCATTTTGGCAATACAATACTGGCGTTACAACTATTGGTGCTAGCGGTGTACTATTTACCGTTACGGTTATGGCTGCTCTTGGTCCTTCGCAAGTGCCTAACGTTGAACTTACATAATAAATGGTTGAACCAACGGTTGTGGTTAGAGGTGTTGGTGCTGTTGTGCTTCCTGTACCGCCAGTGGCAGTGGTGTACCAAAGTAAACCTGTACCAGTAGCCGTAAGTGCTGTTGCTGTTGTACCTTGACAATATGTTACAGGCGTAGTTACCGTTGGTGCTAATGGTGTGGCATTTATCGTTACAGTTATGGCTGCTCTCGGGCTTTCGCAAGTACCTATTGTTTGACTAACATAATATATCGTACTTCCAACTGTAGTTGTTACTGGAGTTGGCGCTGTGGCACTTCCTGCACCACCTGTTGCTGTAGAGTACCACAACAAATTTGTGCCTGTGGCTGTAAGTGCTGTTGCTGTTGTGCCTTGGCAATATGTAACGGGAGAAATTACTGTAGGTGCAAGTGGTAATGCAATTACGGTAACCACCAAAGGAGTTCGTGGGGAACTTTCTACACCTGAATTCATTTGTGTTACATAATATGTTGTGCTACCAGATGCGGTTGTAAGTGGTGTAGGCGCACCAGGTAAAGCTGTGCCGCCTGTGAGCACAGAGTACCATTGCAAATTTGTACCAGTACCAGATAAAATAGCCGTTAAGGGAACCGCTGTAGCATTCAAACAATAGGTAATAGGGTCTGTAATGGGAGTTCCACAAACTGGATCTGTAAACGAAACTGGAATACTTGAGGTACAACCAGCCGCATCTGTTGCTATTACTGTATAATTAGTACCATTCAAACAAGGGAATACACCTGTAGTATTGGTAATATTATCTGGCATTAATGTATATGTAACTGCTCCACTTGCACCAGAAACTGTAGTTGCAGTTATTTCTCCGCAAAGTGAAGGACAAGTTGGTTGAGTTGTGGTTACATTAGTTATTGCTAATGGTGCTGCACATGAGCCAGGTATTGCAAATGCCCGTCTGCTCCCACATACACTTGCAACAGGGCAGCAAGCTGCATACAGGGTTGTACCTGCGGGACAAGCAGAACCTGCTGGGTCATATACAAAAGGTGAACCAGTTCCTATTTGTGTTCCCCCAACAGCAGCAGTCCACCAGGTAATAACATTACCGTTTGCACATCCACCTTTAAGCGTATCTGTATAATTTAATACTGGTAAGCAGTTTTTTAATGGCACAGTAGCAGTTGGCGCCGGGGTATATAGGTTACTAGTACAAGGATTTATGGCCAAAGAAAATTGCAATGTATTGGTTGAAACATCTTGCTGATTCCAACAACCAGTATTGCCATCTGCAGTAATTCTAATCTTTAAAGTATAAAGCGAACTAATAAGTACATTATTACAAATTCTAGCAGTAAATCCAAAAGTTAAAGGTGTACCACATTGAGGGACAGGGTCTCCCCAATTATCACAAGGAGATGCTGTGCCTCCACCCCCAGGGCAACACCCAGGATTAGGACCTGCATAATACCAACCTGGGCCGCCAACAGTGCCTGCATTGGTACCGCAAGATCCTGGATTTATTCCATTAATACCTGTACATCCTGCAGTTTGAAAACTCCAGTTTGCTGGTGGCAGGTTGGTAGATAAAAATGAAAACCCAGCATTTGCAGGAAAATAAACACCATGAATCCAATTAACATCTGGTCCTTTAAACCATTGGAGATTACTCATTACAATACTTACAATAGTTGTATCACAAGGGTCAAGACAGGATAATACACCTGCATTTACTGTTGAACCTGTTCCTGAAACAAAATTGCAAGTAATTATGGGTAAAGTATTATTTGGCGCAGCACATTGTTGTAATTTACCTCCTGTTAAAATATTGGTAATAGTAATAGGCTGAGCAAATGCAAAATTGTAAGAAACAATGGTCAGTAGGTATAAAAAGAGTAATTTTCTGAGCATATAATTATTTTATTTTACCAAGAGATTATATCTCAGCGTTTTAATATATTCTACAGGATAGGAAATGTCGCTTTCAGAAGCCTTAATAAAAAAGTCTGCAGCCCATAATTTATCCTCTCTGGTAAGTTTTGTATTTTCCAAAATGCGAAAAATAAATTGATTGCGCATCATTTTTGCCTCTGGCATTTTGAGAGCAAATGCTCGGTTTTTTAATATTGTAATGGCTTCTCTACTCACAGGTTCATTTTGGCTATCAAGCCATAAATAAGTGATTCTATCATGCTCATAATTAGGATTAGATTTATCTAGAGCAGGGCGTGAAGGCATTGTGGTTTGGGAGAACCCACTTAAACCAAGAATCACAAAAATAAATGCTATAAGTAAAGCTTTCTTTTTCATTTTAATTTTTTTTCCTTATTTCAATATAGTAAAGCACTAAGATAACATTTTTTTAGTTTCTTGATGAATTCTTAAAGGATTGTAGATAATATCTTAATAATTGAGACTTTTATTAAGTTTTGAGAAAAAAGTAAAGCCTCCTAAATTTGGAGGCTATACTTAATTATTTTAATATTTATATTATCTCAATATCGTCACATCAGTTCTTCTAACCTGTTTACTACCATCAAATAATGTAAACTCAATTACTGCATAGTAAGTACCATCTGGCAAAGGTTTTCCATTATATGTTCCATCCCACTTATTTGCGTAATCTTTAGATTCAAATACTTTGCTACCATATCTATTAAACACGGTTACTTTAGCACCTCCAGGATTTGTTAAGCAGAAATTTTGATCATAAACAAACCATGTATCATTCACTCCGTCTCCATTTGGCGTAAATGCATTTCTTACATTTAAACAGCTTTGTACTACTGTTACTGTTACATCATCCGTTACAAATGGGCAAAGACCAGTAGGGTCTGTAAGCTTCAATGTATAAATAGTTGTTTGTATTGGGTTAGCTATTGGGTTAAGAATTATAGCAGATGTTAATGCTAATGGCGTAACGTTTGATGTCCACAAATAAGTAGAACCAATAGAAGTGGTAGTACCTAGTAATTGCACTTGATCTCCTCTAGCAATAATCGTATCTCTTCCAGCATTTACATTTAATGCAGGGTTCACATTTACAACAATTGTAGCACGTGGACCTTCGCATGTTAATGCGCTTTGGCTTACATAATAACTTGTGCTTCCTACGGCAGATGTAGCTGGAGTAGGTGCAGATGTACTGCCAGTTCCCCCTGTTGCAACAGTGTACCAAAGTAAATTACTACCAGTTGCTGTAAGCACTGGTGCATTAAAATTTTGACAATATAAAAGCGGCGACACCACAGTTGGTGCTACTGGTCTTGGATTAACCACCACATTTATTAATGCTCTTGGTCCTTCACAAACTACACCTGATGTAGATTGGCTTACATAATATGGCGTAGTACCTGCTGTAGTAGTAGAAGGTGTTGGTGCAGTTGTACTTCCTATTCCACCAGTAAGAGATGTGTACCACAATAAACTTGTACCAGTAGCCGTAAGTGGAACTGGTGTAACATTGGTACAATATGTTACTGGTGTACTTACAGTAGGTAATGCTGGTGTACCTGTTACTGTCACAACTAAAGGAGTTCGTGGACCTTCACAAGTACCCAATATAGCACTCACGTAATAAGTAACACTTCCTGCAATTGTTGTAGAAGGTGTAGGGGCTATTGCTGTCCCAGTTCCTCCACTTGCAGTAGTGTACCACAATAATGTTCCAATATTTGCAGTAGCTGTAAGTGGGCTTGCTGTTACATTTTGGCAATAATTTACAGGGCTAGTTACGGTAGGTGCTAGTGGAGTTCCATTAACCGTTACTACGATTAATGCACGGGGCCCTTCACAAATACCTATAGTTGAACTTACATAATAATTAGTTGTACCTACAGTTGTGGTAATAGGTGTAGGTGCAGTTGCTGTTCCTGTACCACCTGTTGCAGTTGTGTACCACAATAAATTTGTGCCAGTAGTTGTGGTAAGTGGAGTTGCTGTAGCCAATTGGCAATATGTAACTGGTGTTGTTACTGTTGGAGCCAGAGGTGTAGTATTTACCGTAACTGTTATTGCAGAACGAGGGCTTATGCAAGTACCATTAATAGACTGTACATAATAGATTGTACTACCAACAATGCTGGTGGTAGGAGTTGGAGCACCTGGTAAAGCTGTTCCACCAGTTGGTACAGTAAACCACTGAAGTGTTCCAATACTTACAGTAGCCGAAAGCGGAATAGCTATCGCATTTTGGCAATAGACTACGGGGCTAGTTACCGTAGGTGCTAGCGGTGTTGCACTCACGGTTACTGCTATGAGTACTCGAGGGGTTTCGCAAGCACCTATAATTGAGCTTACATAATAATTGGTTGTACCAACAGCTGTAGTAATAGGTGTAGGAGCAGTTGCACTACCTGTACCCCCTGCAGAAGTTGTGTACCAAAGTAAATTTGTACCAACAGCAGTATGTGCTGTTGCTGTAGCTCCTTGGCAATATGTTACAGGTGTTGTAACGGTTGGGGTAGATGGCATTGCATTTATCATAACAATAATTGCAGCACGTGGGCTTACACAAGTACCATTGTTAGATTGTACATAATAAGTAGTGCTTCCAACAGTAGTTGTTGAAGGTGTTGGAGCAGTTGCTAATGCTGTGCCACCTGTTGGCACAGTAAACCAAGTTACGTTTGTGCCAGTAGCGGTTAAGGCCGTTGCTGTTGCACCTTGGCAATAAACCACAGGGCTTACAACAACTGGCGTTGTAGGATTTGCAAATACATTTACAGTAATAGCCACTCGAGGACTTTCACAAGTAGTGCTATTTTGAGATACATAATAGATTGTTGTACCTGTAATGGCAGTATTTGGCGTAGGTACTATTGCCGTTCCTGTACCGCCAGTAGCAGTAGTGTACCATAATATATTTGTACCTGTTGCTACCAACGGAATAGCTGTAGCACCTTGACAATAATTTACAGGCGTCGTTACAGTTGGTGATGGAGAAGTAGCTGTAACATTTACAACAATTCCTGTGCGAGGCCCTTCGCAGCTACCTATCATTTGGCTTACATAATATGTAGTAATACCAGCTGCAGTTGTAGATGGTGTAGGTGCTATTGTAGTACTTGTACCACCAGTTGCCGTCAAGTACCATAATAAAGTACCGCCAGCAGCAGCAGTTGCATTACCTGCAAGCGATGTAGCTGTTGCTCCTTGGCAATAAGCAACAGGAGTAATGACTGTTACAGCTGGTGTAGTAGATACAATAATATTTACAACAATTGCAGCACGTGGTCCTTCACATAAACCAATTTTTTGACTTACATAATATGTAGTTGTACCAAGAGTAGCGGTAGATGGAATAGGTGCAGTAGCAGTACCAACGCCACCAGTTGCCACAGTGTACCACACTAATGTATGGTTTGCTAAAGCAGTAGCTGTAAGTGCTGTTGCAGTAGCTCCTTGACAATAGGTAACTGGAGAAATAACTGTTGGAGCAACTGGAGTAGCAACTACAATTAAATTAGTAGAAGCAGCACAAGAAACAGTACCAGATGTAGTGGTTACATTATACACATAATTCCCAGGTGTTAGAGGTGCAGTAATACCTGTTGGGTTTTGTGCCGTAGAAGTAAAACCACCAGGCCCTGTCCAAGCATATGTAGTAGCACCTGAAAGTGCTGTAGCTGATAAATTGAATAAACCTCCAGTACATACTGGTCCATTATTAGTAGCAACAGTATTACAAACAATGTTACAATTTGTAGAGCCTACATTTCCTGTTGTAGTATTAAATGAAATTGTACCCGCTCCTCCATTAAAATTTGTTATCAATACAACGTACCATTGTCCTACTACAGCATTGGGAATTGTAATAGTTTCAACTGCTGCTGTAGAATAACTACAACTTATTGGTGTTTGTGTTGCAGGAGTAGCTCCTAATTGTGTACATCCATCTACTTGACTGGTAAATGGTCCCCAAGCTGCAAAATCCACATCTATACCCGTGCCTAGTGTATTGGTTTGGCTTACTTGAAATACCAAGTTGCCTGGACTAGAAACTTGAAAAGCAAACCAAGTAGGATTTGGGGTAGTGAGCAAACATCCATAAACGCCACTTCCTCCAAGACTAGCTTGGCCTGTAACACTTGGATAAACCACACCTGATGTACTACAGAACGGATTTCCTGAACCACAAACTGCGCCTGGTCCAGGTGTTCCAACACATAAATTAAAGCTAGCATCCTGTCCAGTCAATTCAGTTTGCACTCTTACAAAATAAGTATTTCCTGGCACTAAGGTACTTAAAGTAATAACGTTTGGATCTATTGTTGCACAAGCAATTTGAATTAAAGCTCCACAAGTACCACTATAAACAGTAGTGAGCATATTTGTAGTTGTACCGCTTACATTTAACAGACTTATCGTATGATTATTACTAACGGCTACAAATGAATACCAAACATCATCATCCCAGCCATTAGGGCCACTGCATGTAGGTGTAGGTGTAGTGGAAGACTGTGTAGCTCCTGCGGTTGAACCAGCAGTGGTTACTCCACATAATTGATTCGGGTTTACCGTTAAAGATGTAGCGCCAGCACACTCATCACTTGAAGGTGGCGGTGGTGGAGTTCCAATACACAAATTGAAATTAACTTCTTGTGCTACGGTTGCAGTTGTTGTGAAAATTCTAATATAATAAGTGTTGCCAACTGTAAGACCAGTAACATTGTATAAAGCAATAGTATTACAACTAACTTCCGTTAAAGCTGTACAAGTTCCACTATATACAACAGATGTTAATGCAGTAGTTGTACCCACTATATTTAATAAACTTATACGCTGAGAAGCATTTGTAGCCACAAACGTAAACCATACATCATCATCAGAACCTGCAGCACTACATGTGGGTGCAGGTATAGTTCCTGAGGAAGCTGTGGCACTTGTAGTAGTTCCAGGAGTTACAATTCCACATAAATAGTTTGGATTAACTGTAGCAAGAATTGCATTGGCACAGTTATCATTTGCTGGTGGCGGTGGCGGTGTACCCACACAAATATTAAAACTTGCATCACTTCCTACAGTTGCTGTAAAAGTATAAACCCTTACATAATAAGTGGCTCCAATAGTGAGCCCTGTCAAGTTAGCAATATTTGGATCGCTACATAATAATTGAGTCAATGAACCACAAGTGCCGCTATAAATTGCCATTACCATATCTGTAACAGTACCAGTAACATTTAGCAAACTTACTCGATGAGCAGTATTGGTTGCCACGAAAGAAAACCATACATCATCATTTATTCCAGTAGCACCACACGTTGGTGTAGGTAAAGTATTTGAAGGTGTAGCACTCAAGGTTGTACCAGCTGTTACAACACCGCAATTATAATCAGGATTTACTGTTAATGCCACAGCATTTAAACATTCATCGTTGGCTGGTGGAGGTGGTGGTGTGCCTACACAGATATTAAAACTTGCAGTGCTACCTACAGTTGCCGTAAAAGTATATACTCGCACATAGTAAGTAGTACCAATTGTAAGTCCAGTAAGATTAACAACATCCGGATCACTACAAATTACTTGTGTTAATGAACCACAGGTACCACTATATATATTCATTACCATATCTGTAACAACACCTGTTACGTTTAATAAACTTACTCTATGTGCTGCATTTGTGGCTACAAAAGAAAACCACACATCATCATTAATTCCTGTTGCCCCGCATGTAGGTGTTGGTAGGGTATTGGAAGGAGTAGCGCTTACTGTTGTACCGGCAGTAACAACTCCACAAAGCAAATTTGGATTTACCGTTAATGCAACAGCATTTAAACATTCATCATTAGCAGGTGGTGGTGGTGGAGTGCCTACACAAATATTGAAATTTGCAGTAGCAGTAGAAGTTACATTGGTGTAAACCCTCACATAATAAGTGGATCCAGCTGTGAGACCTCCAACATCTAATGTATTGCCATTTATACAACCCACACTAGTTAGTGCTCCACACGTGCCACTATATACATTCATCGTCATATTAGTGCTACCTCCAGCTACATTTAGTAAACTTACTCGATGGGTAGTCCCTGTTGCAACAAATTTGAACCATACATCATCATTCCATGCACCCGCCAAACCACAAAGTGGAGTTGGTGTTGTAGCAGATTGTGTTGCATTATTTGTTGTACCTGCCGTTACTATACCACATAATAGGTTTGTATTTACAGTAAGTGACTGTGCATTGGCACACTCATCATTTGCAGGAGGAATATTAGCAGTTACACAAATCCCAAAAGTTCCTACTTCTCCCCCAAAACCCCACACTCTTATATAAACTGTGGTTCCTGCGGGTTGTGTTACCGTTAACTTAGGCATGCCAGGGTTAGTACTACCATCGTCCGCACATGCAATTTCTGTCATAGTTAATGTAGGACAAGTGCCAGTAGTTGTATATATTGCCATACCACCATCTGTAAGTCCAATATTTTTTGTGTCTATTATTAACGCAGTTGCACCAACTGGTACTGTTGCAGTAAACCATACATCGGAGTTTGTAAAATTAGCACAAGTAGGTTGTGGTATCCCTGTGGTATTAGAGTTGCTTGCATCTACGTTTGAAAAGGTAGAATAAGAACAAGCAGCAGCGGGAATTAAATTAATAGCACCTGTACCTGGAAAATTAATATCTAAACAAGGCTCATCATTTAGTGGAATCTGAGCCATAGCTTGCGTTGTCAAAATAAAAAACGCTGCAAATAATAACATTTGCTTTTGTACTTTTTTTAAAACAGAAAAACAATTCTTAAACGGGGTATAAATCTGCATAGTTAAATTTTTATTAGTTGTAAACATCCGTTGTTTTATTGGTTAGTATTATTTGATATTATTTTTTTTGATTCTTCTATTTTATTTTTTATCTGCCCAGTTAGTATATGCCAAAACATTACAAAATCTGAAGCGAGGCTATAGAGTGGATATGTAAAAGTTGCTGGTCTATTTTTCTCAATAAAATAATGACCTACCCAAGCAAAACCATATCCCAACAATGGAATCAAAACAAAGAAAAGCCATTTACCTGTTACTATTCCTGCAATTAAAGAACAAATTAAAAGAAGTGTTCCAGTAAAATGTAGCATTCTATTTTTACTATCTACATGCTCTGTAAGATAGTATGGATAAAAGCTCCAAAAGGTTTTATATTTTTTTTCAGTTGACATTATTTACTTTTTCCAAAATCGAAACGTAAACCTATTTCATGTGCGCCAGAACCTCCATCGAAAATACTAATAGGAGCATTATACACATCATAACTATAAGATAGATTCAATTTATCGGCCACTTTAAGACCTACTTGTAAGCTATATGACTGCCTCATCTTATAAACAATTGCTGTCCAAAATAATTTTTGATAATCTAATTTTATTCCAGCTTCAAATTCTGTAGGTGCATTTTCAATTACTCTTACTAGTGCATTTGGAATTAAAGTAATATCTCCACCAGATTTTATTTCATAATTAGCAATCAAATTATAATGCCTATATAATCTACCAGTCAATTTAGACGAAGGCACACTGGCCAATTGCAATTTTGATTGAATCATTTGACTAACGGCTGCACCAACATTTAGTTTACTATTGGTATAATAAACACCTACACCAGCATCTAGCCCAAATTTTGAAGTGGCTCCTCCAAGCACGGCATCATTTCCTAATGCAGCTAATAACTTATTTTTATCAATTGCATATTGTAAGCCTCTCAACTCTATACCGATAGCAAATTTTTGTTTTTCATCTCTCCCAATGATGTGATATGAATATGCAAATTGTACACCAGTTCTACTTATTGGTCCAGTTTCATCTCTGTACACATATCCTGCTATTCCTGCTTTTAATTTTGCCAAATTCACATCGCCATAAACCATATAAGTTCGAGGATTTCCAGGAAAAGATGCCCATTGATTTCTGTAGGAAACGCCTACAAAACTTTTGTCGGACATACCTGCTGCCGCAGGGTTGAGCATAGAATTATGTTGTAAATATTGGCTCAAAAAATGAAGTTGTTGTGCCTTTGAGCTATAGCCAATAGCAAGCAATAATAAAAAAAGTGTAAATTTTCTCATGTTTAAAATTTGGTAATGGGTGCTAAAGTTAAAAGAAATGTTAATTAATACAGCATATTTGAAGAAATAATTTCTCATATTTACAATAATGTGGATATTTCTACGTTGCGAAGGTTTTTTAACCTATGGAGGACATCATCTTTGCGCTCATTAGGGATGCCAAGTTTTATAGTGTAGAACAATTGATTTTCTTGAGAAACGATTATACAACCAAATTGCTTAATAATCATCGATATGTCATTCATTTGTGTATAATCGAACTGAATATTACAAAATCTAAGAACGGGTTTTTGTACGATTGGAACTACCTGCAAAACCAAAGATGTGGCAGTTTTATAGGCATTAATTAGCCCTGAAACACCCAATAATGAACCTCCAAAATAGCGAACTACTACTACCAAAATGTCAGTAACTTCTTTGCTATCTAATTGCCCTAAAATAGGTTTTCCTGCACTTCCTGCTGGTTCCCCATCATCGCTGCTTCTAAAAACATTGCCATCTGTACCCAAATGATATGCAAAACAAAAGTGAACCGCCTTGGTATGTTCCTTTTTTAATTTTTGTATGATGAGTTTTAATGTTGCTGCATCTGAAAAAGGAAATGCATACGCCAGAAACTTACTTCCCCTATCTTTAAACTCCGCCACGCCTTCTTGTTCTATTGTATTATAAAAACTCATTATTATTTTGTTTGTAAAAATCTATTTTATCAGCGAAAATATTTTCGGAATATAATAAAATACCATTTTTTATTTTGGGTGAAGGTATGCCTGTTTTTATTTCTACATTTTTATTGGTAATAATAATGGCTTCATCCCACAAATTTGCATCTATAAAATATTGAATGGTTGTTGCTCCTCCTTCAATAATAACTGCATTTATTCGTTGTTCATTTAAGCATGCAATAATTGCTTGGGTAATGGTTTTACCCTCTGCTACTTTATAAAAAATAATATTCCCAATGGTTTCATTCATTTTTTTGTTGATGATGATGGTTGTAGCTTCTTCATTAAAAACATTTAAATCGTTTGATAATTCCAAATTACTATCTACAATTATTCGTATAGGATTTTTTCCTTTCCATAATCTTGTAGTTAATGTTGGATTATCTTTTTGCACCGTATTTTTTCCTACTAAAATAGCAGCCAATTCTGCTCTTAATTTGTGAATGTATTTGTTCGTAAAGTCATTACTTATTTTTATTGTTGCCCCATTTTCAGCAGCAATAAAACCATCATTTGTTTGCGCCCATTTCAACATAAAATAAGGGCGTTTTTTTGTATGAAAAGTAAAAAAATGTTTGTTTAATTTTACGCACTCTTTTTCTAAAATTCCAACATCTACCTTTACGCCTCCGGCTTTTAATTTTTTAATGCCAGCTCCATTTACTTTTTCATAACTATCACTACAGCCAATTACAACATGCGGAATTTTATGTTTCAAAATCAAATCTACACATGGCGGTGTTTTGCCAAAATGAGTGCATGGCTCTAATGAAACAAACAAAATACTTTTAGCAATAAAAGCAACATTTTCCGCTGCCACACTATTCATACAGTTTACTTCTGCATGTGCTTCTCCATATTTTTCATGAAAGCCCTCTCCTATTATTTTATCTTCATACACAAGTACAGCACCCACGAGTGGGTTTGTCGCTACATTGCCTGCACCTAGTTGTGCAAGCTCAATGCAACGTTGCATGTATATGGAATGATTTGTCAAGTATCAAAAATAAGCCATAAAAAAATAACTATGTTTGTAATAATGACAATTAAAGAAAAATACAAACATTATAGCGCTTTGCTAAAAACAATTTATAATGATGGCGAAGCCATTGCCATTACAAATATTATTTTCGAACATTTTGTAAAGGTGAACAAATCAGATTTACTTTTAAGGGGCAATGAAACATTATCCGATGAATCATTATCTTCTTTAAATAATGCATTGGCTGCTTTATTAACACACGAGCCAGTGCAATACATTACAAACGAAGCATGGTTTTATAACTTAAAATTTTATGTAACAAAGGATGTGCTCATTCCTAGGCCCGAAACCGAAGAACTAGTGCATGAAGCTATTGCTTTTTTAAAAACAAGCAACGAAAAAAATGTTTTAGATATTGGTACGGGTAGCGGTTGTATTCCTATCAGTATTAAAAAAAATTTACCAAATGCAGTTGTTACATCAATTGATGTAAGCAATGCGGCATTGTATGTAGCCAAAGAAAATGCCACTTCAAATAATGTTGTAATCAATTTTAAAGAAATAGATTTTTTAAATGAAAATAATTTCGCATCATTTGAAAGTTTTGATGTAATAATCAGTAATCCGCCATACATACCCGAAGAAGAAAAAAATATTTTGGATAAAAATGTAACGGAGTACGAACCACATCTTGCATTATTCGTTCCTCAAAACAATGCACTAATTTTTTACAAAAAAATATTGTCCTTCGCAGAAAATCATCTCAACAAAAATGGAAGAATTTATGTAGAAACACACGAAAATTTAACAAAAGAAACCGCTGCTCTTTTTACAGAAAAAAATTACTTTGTAAAAATACAAAAAGACATGCAGGGCAAAGAAAGAATGCTTATTATTTATCGCTACCCGACACGGTAGCCGAGGTAGTAGCACCAAGTTTGCGAGCCACTTTCATTACTCTTACTATTTCGCCCCATTGTGCTATAGAATCTGCATTGATAACCACTGCCGGTTTAATACTATCTCCTTCATTAATAAATTTTCTTAATACAGATTCCAATGAATCGGTAATTATTTTTTTAGAGCCAACGAAAATATTTTTATCCTTATCTACACTTACTACCACACTTTGTTTTTGTTTGGTATCACTCTTTGCTCTTGGTACACTCATCTTTATCACATTAGGATTAGCCAATGTAGATATCATTAAAAAGAACATCAATAAAATAAACAAAATGTCGTTCAATGGCCCTGTGTCCACTTCCGAATGTTCATCTCTTAATTTATTTTTTCTTAGTGACATGATAGTAATTTCAGATTTAAGATTGGCTATTTAAGATTTTATTAAATTCCAAGTAAACTTTTTTATTTTAAGTTTCAAAAAGAGGCAAGTGTTTCGGACAAAATCTTAAATCTTACATCCGAAATCTACAATCGTTTTACCTCGTCGGTTCTTGCAAAATATCTATAAACTCACTGCTTGCTGCTTCCATTCTATTTGCAGTTCTATTTATTTGTGTATCTAAAAAACTATATCCAAGAAAAGCAAGCATACCAATTATTAATCCGCTAGCCGATGTAATTAATTTTATATACATGGCATCTGCAATTTGGCTGATAGATGGATTGCTAATAGTAGCAAATTCTTTGAGCAAAATAACCAACCCCACAATTGTACCTACAAACCCAAACAATGGTGCTATACGTGCTATTACAGAAAGTATGTTTAAGTTTTTTTCCATTTTGTACAATTCCAATTTAGCTACATTATCCATACTTTTTTCTATGGCATCTATTGGTTTTCCAATACGCTGAATACCTTTGTCAATCATTCTGCTCATTGGATTGTCTTTATTTTTTGCAAGGCTTCGAGCAGCAGATACATTACCGCCAGTTATTTGATCACGGATGATGCTCATAAAGTTTTCGTCGAGCTTATTTGCTTTGGCAATAACTAGCCAACGTTCAATAAAAACATAAACCGCTAAAGCAAATAAGATGCCCAATGGAATCATTATTGGGCCGCCCTTGCTGAGCATACCAAAAACGGTTTCAGATTTTGTGATGGCTACGGCTGCTGCGGCAGTGCTGTCAACTTGTAAAAATATATCAAACATATTTGTAGGGTTTCTTAGTTGTTTTGTATGAAACAAATATCATTCCGTTTGCAATAAAGCGAATGTTTTTTTAATTACGCTAAAGATAATGTTAAATCGTTTAAAGTTATTCGTTAATTGTTATCGGTTGTTTGTACTTTTTTATACATTAAAAAAGTATCTCCTTTCTATGAGATACTTTTTTCTTTTAACTTTTAACGTATAACTTTTCTACTACTTATTATCCTGCAATTGTTGCATAGCCATAATCTGACGCATTGTTTTTTCCATTCCATCACTGCTACCGTCTAAGAAAATTACATTTCCTTTTCCGTATTCAGCAAAGTTCTTTATGGCTTCTACCCACATGCTAAATAAAATTACATTAGTATCCAAATTAGCTTGCTTCATTTCAGATGCTGCAGAGCTCATACCACGTGCTACTTCTTCACGAAAAAGTGCTACGCCTTGCCCACGCAATTGCGCTGCTTGCCTTTCGGCTTCGGCAGCTATTTTTATAGCATTACCTTCTGCTTCTGCAGCTTTTGTTTTTGTAATTAATAATGCTTGCCCTTCGTTTTCAGCTGCTGCTTTTAAGTTATTACTCGCTACCACTTTACTCATACTTTGTATAATGGCTTCATCGAAAGTGATATCATTTATTTGTAAATCTTGCAAATGATAACCCCAACTCTCCAAAGCCACATCTACTTGTTCTTTTACATTTTCTACAATATCTCTACGTACATTCAAAACTTCTGCTTGCTTTTTTGTAGATACAAATGCACGAATACTCCCTTCTACTGTGCGTATCAATGCTTGCATTAAATCTTTATCACTTATAAATTTGAAGGCAACTCTCTGTATTGTTTCTTCTTGTTCGTTTTGTACCGAATACAATAACATAGATTTAAAGTAAACATTAGCTTGGTCTAAAGTAACCGCTTGAAATTCTAACTCTACTGATCTATTTTGAATACTTACTCTTTTATAGATTTGATCAATAAAAGGTATTTTCCAGTTTATGCCGGGTCTTTTTACCCCTGCATATTTACCTAAGCGTGTAATTACCCCAATGGTGCCTTGATTTATAGTAAACAAGCCGCTTGAGGCTATAGCTAAAATTGGTATTAACCACCAATAATCTTTTAATAGTTCCATATTTTTAAAATTAGGATGGGAAGATAAGTGTATTTTTTTATTTTAAGAGAAATCAAAATAAGAATCAATAAGAATTTTCCTAATTCAGCCGCCATAATTCAAAATTGAGTGCCGTTGCAAACGCTACCCAACAAATATATGGTACCAAAAGCCATGCTGCCATTTTAGATAATTTTTTAAATGAAAACATAGTAGCAGCAATACCAATAAGCATTAAAACTATTACTACTAAAGCAAAACCAGGATTTTGATAATAAAAGAAAACAATGCTCCACATAAAATTTAGAAACAACTGAATCCAATAAAATAGGAAAGCGCTAGTTTTATTTTCCGTTACCAATTTACTGTTCCAAACCAAAAAAAATGCAATGCCCATCATGGTATAAAGTGTTGTCCATACAGGACCAAATAAATAATTTGGGGGATTAAACGAAGGTTTATTTAATGTAACATACCAACCGCCTATGGCAGGCACAGTAAGATAACTAGATATGCCACCAACCGCAAGTGGAATAAAAATCGAAATGAGTAATTTAAAAATTGGTTTCATTTTTTTAATTTAATATACGAATGAAAGTTAATGCTAGATTTCTCCATTTTTTTTATAAAAAGCAATGATAAAAGCGGTTACTTCATCGTAACTTAAAATGCCCATAGGTTGTTCATTGTTTTGCAAAAATTTATCGTAAAAATATCTTACAACAGGTTCTGCAAAACTTTTATGTTTTAAATTAAATTTCTTTCTTTCTTTAAAATCGGCAATAACTTCTGGGGATAGTTTTTTCCTATATTCTAATGATGAAGTGCTATCGGCAAAATACAATGTACGATTGGCGTAAGTAAACAAATCGGTGTAAACAGAATACCTCAACAGTGTGTCTGTAGAAGCAGACGCAGCAAGATATCCAACAAAATTGGCTTCCATTTCTTTCGCATAACCAAGCTGGTGCGCTACTTCGTGGCATGTGGTAAATGGCTGTGTAAATTTTGGCACTGTTGTATTTACTTGTGCCTCGCCAGTAAAAGGATTATAGTAGCCAAGAAAGCCAGTGTAATTCCCTAACCATCCCCACATCGATTTTTTTATAGAACGTTTTTCGTAATGCAGAAATGGATATTTTTTTTCGGCAGATATAAAAGCGTTTTCTGTTTTTAAAAACATTTCTTTACTTGATGGATACTCAATATTTTTTTGTACTAAAAATTGTTTCGAAGTATTTATTTTTTCAACTAATATTTCATTCATCTTTTTTAAATCATCCACAGAATATTTTTCTATTTTTAAATTTAACTGAGCGGCTATTCCAACTCTATTATAATTTATTCCCCAAAAAATATTAAAAAGCAAATACACCATACTGCAAAAAAGAAATGTAGAAAAAAGCAATGGTTTAATATTTGCTTTATAATTGGCTCTTCTTTTTTTGCTCCACAAAAAACGAAAAAGTTGAAATAGTTTTATCAACAAAAAAATAACTAGCCCACCATACAAAAAATCGCCAATGCTAAAGGGCAACCAACCAAAACCTGCCCTCAACATTTTTGAAAAAGCAGGATAGAAATGCGATGAAAAGCCATTTTCTACCCTAAATGCGCTACTACTATATATATTTACAGCCATACAACTTACTAATAAAATAACCGCAATAATCCAATTTCGAGTAGCTTGCATAGTGTGAAATAGCATTTTATACCCAAAAATGAGGAATTTTATTAAGTAAAAGGCATAGATAAAGGTATATTTCAAAATAAATAACGTACATTTGCACTCCTTTAAAACGAGTGTAATGGCAAGCAAGAGGTTGTACGAGATAGCTTTTGTTGGTTTAAAACATGGTGAACATGATTTTAACTACACATTAGAGGATAAGTTCTTTATAGAAAAAGGTGCAGAAGATGTAGAAAATATGCATGCTACTGTAAAACTATTGTTAGAAAAAAACACTGGTTTTATGTTGCTCAAATTTCAAACAGGAGGTAATGCACAAGTAAATTGCGACAGATGCGGAAACTTAATGCAAGTATCGCTTTGGGATGAATTTAATATGGTTGTAAAACTTATTGAAAACCCTGAAGAAATGAATGAGCAAGAGGAAGATGCAGATGTTTTTTACATTGGTCGTAGCGAAAGCCATTTAGATGTAAGCGATTGGTTGTACGAATTTGTATTGCTTAGTATTCCTACACAACATGTGTGTGGAGATGATGAAAATGGACAATCGCTTTGCAATAAAGACGTACTAAAAAAGCTTGCCGAAATGAAAGTGACAGCAGAGGAGCAAAAAGAAAATTCTATTTGGAAAGGATTAGAAAAATTTAAAGAAAATTAGCAAAGTCTAAATACTTAATACTAAATACTATTAACTTAAATACTAAAATAAATAAACATGCCAAATCCGAAAAGGCGTCATAGTCAGCAAAGAAGTGCAAAAAGAAGAACACATTATAAGGCTACTGCTGCTACGCTTAGCATAGACAGTACAACTGGCGAAACGCATGTACGTCATCGTGCACATGTAAGCGAGGGCAAATTGTTCTACAAAGGAAAATTAGTTTCTGAAAAAGCACCTCTAAGAGCTGTTTAATTTCTGCTAAATAAAATATTTTATTCCAAAGTCATTCTTGCGTAACTTCAAGAAAGGTTTTGGAATTTTTAATTTTTAAAATTTCTTGCAATGATTACAATTGGGCTAGATATGATGGG
>JAYTLA010000054.1:0-22811 GCA_043729825.1 Ferruginibacter sp. | reverse complement strand
CCTTTGGAGTTAAATCTATTGAGTAAGCCATAAAAATATTTTTGGTTACTCAAAGATAGCAAATCGGAATTATTAAAGCAAATTAGTATACATAATTTTACTAATGACTTGTGATGCAATACTGTAGTGGTGCACAAAAAAAAACCAACTAAAATTAGTTGATATTTTAAAAAAAAATTTACTTTTCTATGCGAATAAAAAACACATTATTAAAAAATTACATTATTAAAAATCATAATTTCGCTTAAACATATTCAAACGAACACCAGCTGTTACTAATGTTGTATTACTTTCTCCTGAAAAATTTTGAATTTTATATAATCTGGTTTGAAAAGATGCATCAAAAAATAAATTTTCTCTTAGCTCATAGGATACTTGAAAAGTGCCATTAAAGCAAGTAGCTTTTGCACCACTTCCTACTTTAAATCCATCCCCCGCAATTCTTGTTGTATAATCTTTAAAAATATTGCCGCCAAAGTTAATGCCCAATGAATCTAATCCTTGGTAATAATAAATGGCTTTTGCATAAATATTCCATTTGGGTGCTGGCTGATAATGCGCAATACCAATAATCTCTTGAAAATTTGCACCAAGCGGATGTGCCAATGGCTGATTGTAATGTGTGTAATTAGCCGTGGTATCGTAATGCGAATAGGTAAAAGGCCTCACCCTATTTATTTCTCCTTGCAAATCTAAATTTCTTACGCCAAAGGCATCTACATATTTAAACCCTGCTTGTATGCCAAATTTATTTACCCAACTTGTTGGATTATTTTTTACTTGCGATAAAATAAATTCATCCAACAATAGTTGCCCATACAATTGTAATCTATGCTTTAGGTTAGCTTTAAAATCCAAGCCTGCCACAGCATTATCTGGGCTTCCAACAGTACCTTCTATATGTCTATAAAATATGATGGGATTTAAATATTGAAAATCGAAACGATTTTTTCTGCCAAAAACTACACCTTCAAATAAACCTATGTTAAGCCACTTGGTTACATTCATACTAAGATGATGCATGGCAGCGTATTTTCTATCCAATAGTGTATCCCTTGTTTTAGAGAACTGAGGCATTAGTTCCATAAAGATATTTTGAAAATTAAATTTCCAAATTTTGGTATTTATTTTTGCAAATAAATAACTGTTGCCCCAATCGCTTAAAAACAAACTTCTATAACCATTGCCAATAAAATTTTTATCGTACCCTATTTGAAAATCTATAAATTTTGCTGCGTTAAACGTTACATAACCTCTAGCATCAAAATAATCATAGCCAATAGAATCTTTAAAACGCTTATAAAACCCTACACCTGGCACTGCACGAAAATTTTCTACTTGCTGCTGAAAAAATTGTGGCCCTCTTTCTTGATTATCGGTAAACCAAGATGAAAACCCCACTTTTTTTGCAATTAGCCCTCGCACACTTATACCACGAGAATTTAAGAAAATACTTTTATTGTAGCCAGGTTCCACCGCTTGGTGTATTTGTAAAATTGGATTAACTGCAAGAAATAAATCTTTATTATTTACTTCGAGCATATTGGCCTTTGTTTTGTATAAAGATTTCAATAAAGGTTTTTTGCTCATAAACTCATCTTTAGGAGTTGTTACCCATTCACTATTGTTCATCAACAAACTTTGTAAGTTGTATTCATCTACTGGTGTGAGGTCTAAATCTGTCCATTCTTTGTATTTATCTACACCTGTACTATCTTTAAAACCCATACGAGCACTATCTAAAAAAGTAGCTTCTCTTACAATAAACTTTCTATTGAAGGGACGAAGAGTAGAAAAATTAAGATCGGTATTGGTTTGTTGTTTTATTTCTAACCTTTCCATAAAATGATATTCTTTTGCACCTTGGTTTAAATAGGTAGATTGTGCAAAAGCGCCAATCGGAAAAATAAAAACGAAAAATTTGAAAAAGCTTTTAATAATTTGCATGTAGAAAAGTATTTTAATTTTAAAACTAATGAATAAATCGTATGCAAAAGTATCTTTTTAAGAACATACTTGTAGTAAATGAAGGAAAAATTGATACCAAAGATGTTTTAGTACGTGGCGAACGGATTGAAAAAATAGACGATAATATTTCTGAGAAAAGCAATTTTATTGAAATTGATGGAGAAAACAAGCATCTTTTTCCAGGTTTGATAGATGACCAAGTGCATTTTAGAGAGCCAGGGCTTACACATAAAGCTACTATTGCCACCGAAAGTGCTGCAGCGGTAGCTGGAGGCGTAACCAGTTTTATGGAAATGCCCAATACCATTCCCAATGCACTTACAATAGATTTATTGGAAAACAAATACAGCATTGCTGCACAAAATTCTGTAGCCAATTATTCTTTTTTCATGGGTGTGAGTAATGATAATGCAGAAGAAGCACTTCGGGTGAATGAATTTAAAAATAACATTTGTGGGTTAAAAATATTTATGGGAAGCAGCACCGGCAATATGCTCGTAAACAATCATACCACACTCGATAAACTTTTTAGTGAAAGCGAAATGCTCATTGCTACACATTGCGAAGACGAAAAGATTATTAGACAACAATATGAAAAAATAAAAGCCAGAAAAGAAAATTTAGAACCAAGCGACCACCCACTCATACGCAATGAAGAAGCTTGCTACGAAAGCTCTGTAACTGCTATACAATTTGCAAAAAAGTACAATAGTCGCTTGCATATTTTGCATATTTCTACTGAAAGAGAATTGCAATTGTTTGGCAATATGCTTCCGCTGAAAGATAAACGAATAACTGCAGAAGTATGTGTTCATCATCTTCATTTTACAGCCAATGATTATGAAAGATTGGGTTACAAAATAAAATGCAACCCTGCCATAAAAGCCCCTTACAACAAAACTGCGTTGTGGCAAGCCTTGTTAGACGATAGGCTAGATGTAATAGCCACAGACCATGCGCCACATTTATTGTCAGAAAAAGAAGGCCTTTATGAACATGCACATGCTGGATTACCATTGGTACAACACGGCTTACAATTAATGTTGCATTATTATAAAGAAGGAAAAATAAGTTTAGAAAAAATTGCAGAAAAAATGAGCCATGCTGTGGCAGATTGTTTTCAATTAAAAGAAAGAGGCTACATAAGAGAAGGCTATTTTGCAGATTTGGTGATGGTGGATTTAAAGAAAGATTACACCGTCTCCAACAAAAATATATTGTACAAATGCGGTTGGAGCCCACTAGAAGGTTTTAATTTTAATGCCACAATAGAAAAAACTATGGTAAGTGGCCATATGGTTTATGAAAATGGAGTAGTAAATGCATCTCATGTGGGAAAGCGATTGGAATTTGTGAGGAGCTAGTTTAGGCTAGCTGGAAAATCATTTTAATAGAAAAGTTATGGTTTAGAAAGTTTAGAAGTTTAGTTTATCAAACACAGTTTAAACCTAAACTTCTAAACTCTAAACTTTCTAAACCAATTTATGCAACATGGAAATTGACAAAACAACCCTTACTGACCTAGTAATTTTTGATAGAGAAGATGAATTTTCTATTTTTAATAAAATAAATTTTACCGTAACGAGTAGGGGCAAAGAACAGCTGCGTGCTAACTTATTAAACCCCTTGGCAGATATTGCGAGTATAGAAAATGTGCAGCAAACCATTTGCTATATAAAAGAAAAAAAAGAACATTGGCCACATATTATAACCAATGGGACACTAATGGTGGTAGAAAAATTTTTCGAATCACAAATAGATCCCATACCTTCCAATCCTCCATCTTTACAGGCTTTTAGTTACAAATTATTGCATGGGCACGATTTTAATTTGGTAAAATATTCTGTACGACATTGTTTCGATTTTATAAAAGGTATGCAAAAAGCAGTGCAATATTTTTTAAAAGAAACTACCCCACAACCCTTAAAAAAACAATTAGAAGAAGCACAAAAAATATTGGATAAACCTATGCTCAATATTGTGAGCACAAAAACTAGAGCTGGAGATTTGGCACCTGCAGAAATGCTAGACCTTGCACATTTTATAAAATACAAGTATAAGCTCAACATGTTTGAGTTGATTATCATTTTTAGCAAACTAGATGCATGGTACAGTATGGCTATGGCGGTAGATAAATATAATCTCGCTATGCCAAAATTTGTAAACGATAATTTGCCCTATGTGCAGGCAAAAGATTTATACCATCTTTTATTGGAAGCACCTGTATCTTATAATATAACTTTAAATCAAGCTACAAATTTTTTATTTCTTACAGGCGCAAATATGGCTGGCAAAAGTACTTTCATAAAAGCATGTGGCACCGCCGTGTACCTTGCACACACAGGCATGGGCGTACCCGCTACTCAAATGCAACTTAGTTTTTTCGATGGCATACTCAGCAATATAAATGTGATAGACAATATTGCCAAAGGCGAAAGTTATTTTTACAACGAAGTACAGCGCATAAAAGCCACCGTACAAAAAGTAACCAATGGCAAAAAATGGCTGATATTGATAGACGAATTATTTAAAGGCACAAACGTACAAGATGCCATGAAATGCAGCAGCACTGTAATTGAAGGTCTACTCAAAATAAAAAATTCCATTTTCATACTCTCTACACATTTATATGAGATAGGCGATGAGTTAAAAAAGCATCCCAACATTTGTTTCAATTATTTTGAAACTTCCGTAATAAATGACCAGTTGAGTTTTAGTTATCAATTAAAAGAAGGCATAAGTAATGATAGGTTGGGTTATTTGATATTGAAGAAAGAGGGTGTAGTGGGTATGCTAGAAAAAATTTAATCAACCTATTCTATTATTTTTTCAACATACAATAGTTTACCATCTTCCAAAAACCCTTCAATAACCACCTTTAATTTTTTTGCTTTATCAGAATTATAAAAAGAAAAATTAATGCTCTTGTTTTCCGGAGTAGTTATTAAAAATGGATTCCAATACAAAGTTGAACGCTCATCATTTTTTATATCATTCTCAGTATTGGCCGCATAGTTAGGTGAGAAAAACTCTTTAGTTGGCGTAAAACCTTCTATCACATACTCCTTATGTACAAGACTATTATTTGAGAATGACCCATCTCCTTTTTTGGTATAAATAGCTAAAGAGCCACCAGCACCTCCCGATAATCCACCATTTGAAAATACTTTTACCATTGCTACATCTTGTACCCTCAATGTAGCTACCTGGTTAGCTTCTACTTGAAATTCATCTAAAAAAATATTCATTTGAATTGGCCCACCCAATAATGATCTTGTATTTCTATAATTTACATAATAATTTATAGGGCCACCGCTAATATTTACTCCGTTTAATCTGCTTCGCAGGTAATCAAGTATATTACCGTTATTTGTAGTAGGATCTGTTATAAAATCAATCTCCTTAGTTGGCATACTACCCATTCTTCCTGTTATATATTTTTTTTCATATTTTTCTCTTTCACTTTTTACCCTTGCTACTACTTTTACTTCATCTAATAAGATGCCATTATATTTTGTAAGTTTATTGAAATTATATCCGTTATTTATTTTGGATTGTAAATTTACATTGGGCAATTCAAAATAAGTTTTGGGCACATTTGTTTTAACACTAAAAAAAATACTGCTAAGTTGAGGTGTGCTAAAAATGGCATTTACCTTACTTTGTTTGGTAACATTACTTTGAAAAATAAATGAAGCAGTATCTTCAAAATTCATTCCTGCCATTATGATGTTGCCTTCATTATCGGTTTCTGTTAATAGTAAATCATTCTTTTTATCTCTAGTTTTTACAATAATCGACAATTCAGCATTAGTTAAAGGCTTTCCTGTACTAGGGTTATAAGCTTTGCCGAGTAGAGTAATAAAGCCAGGATCATTAAATGCCATCGATGGAAAATGGTTAGAAAACAATTCACCCCAGCTATACCTTCTCCAGCCATTTGTAAGCATTACAAGATCTAAATTTTGTTGATGTTCTATATCATTACTCTCGAAATAGTAAGCAGGTTGATGTACATATCCTTTTATATCATCCGTTAATAAAAAGCGACTAACAATATTATCCTCTTTTTTGCTCTCTCCATCAAATTCAGTAACCGATACAGAAAAAGAGCCTGCTAATGTATCTTCCAGATTAAAAGTATATGCATTTTTTGCTCTGCTACTAAGTCCTACAATGGGGGTATTAAATGTACTTTTAGGTATATAATCACCAGAGTTTATAAAAATTAATCTTTCAGCTAGTGGCTTATTCTCTTTACTAAAAACAGTTATTTGTAATATCCCTGTAGGTAGTTGTTGCAAAGGAATTTCGCCAGCTATTATTTTACTGCCAGCTTGCAAGGTGGATTTAAAAACAACCGTATTTTCTTGTACACCTAAAATATAACTGGGCACCAATGCATCTTTATAAATCGTTGTTGCATCAATATTAAAAAATGCTTTTCCATTTGTACGGAGTACTTTTAATGATACGCCTTCCAATATTGATATTGGTAATGATACCCGCTTCTTCTCGAAATTATTAAATATACATTCTGCATAGTATTCTTCACCAAGCTTTGGGACAAATTCAAATTTCCCCATACCGTTAAACATTGATTTAAAATTTATTTGTTCTTTACCTGAGCCATCAATAATTTTCCCTTCTACAACAACTGGATAACCTCGTTTATCAGTACATTTAAAAGCAACAGTATTTTTTACATTGCTAACTAAATTTCCACCTTCCGGCAAAAAATAAATTGAAGTAAAATTATCTTCTTTAATATTTTGTATCGGAGATGTTGGGTTGTAAATTTCAATGTTATGGTAATAATATCTTTCAAACCCAAAGTTCATAAGCGTTCTTGTAAAGGCTTTTACAGTATAACTACCTTGTCCTACTATTTTTGGCAAATCAAACTCGCCAATAGCGGAACTTCCATTTATGGCTAGAATCTTTTTCTGTATTACTTTACCTGAATCGTTAATAAGTTCAACACATAATACTGTACTTTTTGTACTTGGTAAAAGTCCATCCATAATGTATGCTTTAAACCAAATTGTTTCACCAGCTATATAACTAGATTTGTCATAATGAATATAGATTTTCTCTGCTGAATAGTTTTCTTGAATTTTTTGCAAAAGACTTTCTGGTGTTTGAGCTTTTGCTACAAAAGATAATGGTATAAATAAAAACAAGAATAGTTGTTTCATAAGCTGTTAGTTAGCAAAATTTTAGTTAAAATAAAGGTAATGGTAATTTAGAATAAACTTGCTTGCCGCATTGTTAAATTTTTAGTAATACTTGCATTTGAATTTCTTTTGATAATAGAATTGATCTCTATAATTTCCATTTCTTCATATCTACTAGCTACCATCACGCTCGTTTCTCCTGCTACCTCTTCAAATAATTGTTGCACCAATGCAGGGCTATTATTTTCTTTAGATAAATGTGCTAGCAAGAAATGGCTCATGGATGCTGATCTGTGCTTTACAAATATTTCCAATGCTTCTGCATTGCTCAAATGCCCCACGCCCCCACTTATTCTTTGTTTTAAAAATGAAGGATAATTTCCATTGGCCAACATATCGGTATCATAATTGGCTTCTAAAAAAGCAGCATGACATTGTTTAAAATATGCTATTACATTTTCGCAAGGCTTGCCAATATCTGTAAATACGCCAATAGTTTTTTCGTTACATGTAATAATAAAACTATGCGGGTCTGCTGCATCATGAAATTTTGGAAAAGCAGTAACGCTTAATGCGCCTATGTTTACAGGCTCATGGGCAGTAAAAGAAATGGCGTGATCTGGTTTTAAATGATAACAACCCTTTTGTGTAGCAGGGGTTACATACACAGGCATGTTGTACTTGTCTGCAATGCCCGCAAGCCCACGTACATGGTCTATATGCTCATGACTTACAAAAATTGCTTTCACATGTTGCATGTTTAAGCCAAGCCTTTTCATACGCCTTTCGGTTTCTCTACAACTCAAGCCAGCATCTATCAGCACAGCTTCGGTATCGTTACCAATATAATAGCAATTGCCATTGCTGCCGCTGTTGAGAGATGTAAAATAAATAGACATGAATGCAAAGAAAGTGAAAAATTATTTATACAATGTTAAAACCTTTCTGAGTATTTTATCAACCTTTTTTATTGGAATATCTTTCACCGGATCTATCAATAAAATTTTCATGCTTACTCTTTTTTCTTGCAACAAATCGGGATGGTTTATTTGTAGTCCTTTTATAATCCCAATATAAGGTTGTTTAAATTTTTTATGTGTCCACAAATAACAAAACCTTTTGCCATTAATATTATAAAATGGCGCTCCGTATTTCCAAGTTTCGGTTATGTTTTTATCTAATTGTAAAATATGTTCACGCAAAAATTGGAGACAACTTTTGGTAGGTTCTTCTTGCTGAAGAAAATAATTATCTAACGGGCGCAGCATATTTTTAATTTTACAAAAATTTTATAAGTTGCCAAATGTGGGTATAAAAATAGAGATTTGGCAGGTTATAAAAATAAAAAACTTTAGTAACTTTGCTTACATTCAATATAGTAAAGGCTTTTATCGTTTTTGTAAAAATGTCATTTGTAACAATATTTTAAAAATCCGTAAAATTACATTTCCTTATCAAATAAATCATCGAGCGTAATGGAGTTTTCTACCAAGCTTGTTTTATACATATTTTCTTTTAATCCTCGGCTTGTAATAAAAGTAAAAAATAGATTTTTATTTGTTTTGGTATCGCTTTGGTAAGCTTCCATTTTTGCTCTTAACTTTACTTCATAATTTTTCGTTATTTCAAATTCGCTTTTGTAGTATTTTATTTCGCAAATATTTATACAGCGGTCTTCCCTATCAAGCAACATATCTATTTGCGCTTTGCTATTGTGCCAACTATAAATATTTGTATAAACTGCAGCTATACCCAATGCCTTTTTTATAGCATTGGTATGCTTAAAACATATATTCTCAAATGCATAACCACACCAAGCAGTATAGCTTTGTGTTTTGCTTAAACTTACCCATGCACCCTCTCCTGCAAATTTATTTTGTTGTATAAATTTTAAATAGAAAAGCGAATATTCATCTGTAAGTCTATAAATATTATTTTTGACTATAGTGCTTTGTGCAGGTATTTCTGTAATAAATCCCGATTCTAACAATTCATTTAAAACATTTGATATGCCACCTCCACTTTCCAACTTACTCTTTTTTATAAGTATATTTCTATTTAAACCCTGCGGACTATTTGCCAATGCATTTATGATGGCTATGTGTTTTGCTGCATTATTAAACAATGCGCTATACAAATTATTAAATTCGCTATACAGCAATCCATCTTTTGTAAAACAAATTCGCTCTATATTTTGGATTACACTTTCGCCTCTTCGTATTTGTTTTAGATAAAATGGAATGCCGCCAATACTCATATACAATTGGCACAAATCGTAGCGGTTTAATCGAATATTTTTTGTTTTTAAATATTGCTCCGTTTCATCCAAATTAAATGGCAGTAATCTTATTTTTATGGTTACTCTATTGTGCAAACCACCTTTACTGTTTAATATTTTTTTTATCATCCAACTTGCTGCGGAGCCACATATTACCAAAATTATATCTGTTCGTTTGCTTGCCCATGTGTTCCAAAAATGCTCAAAAGCAGCAATGAATTTAGATTTAGGCGTGTCCAACCATGGCAACTCGTCTATAAATATTACTTTCTTTTGCTTTCCTTTAATGGCCTCTACATATGTCTCTAATAAATTGAATGCATCAAACCAATTGGCAATTAATTGTCGCTCTTTCTTTTTTGGAAACAATACTTTTGAAAACTCATTTAACTGATCTTTCATACTCCCTTTATGTATGCCAGATATGCTAAAGCAAATTTTATCCGCAAAAACACTTTCTATCAAAAACGTTTTGCCTACCCGTCGCCTTCCATATACCGCAATCATTTCTGATTGGGTAGATAAAAGTGCATCTAAGAGTATATTTTTTTCATTAATTCTGCCAATTATTTCCATGCCATAAAAATTATAACCTGCCAAATGTATGCATAAAAAGTCACATTTGGCAGCTTATAATTAATTAATGTTTTTATAAATTGAAATATTTATCAATAAAACATATTAATTTCAATACTTTTATCAATTATTTTTTTTATTAGCATAAATGTATTAAATATTAAATTTTACCATTTCAGAAAAATGAAAATTTGTGCAATAGTAAAAACAATGTTTGAAATGGCATATTTGGTGGACTATCAAATATGCCATTTTTCTATTTAAAAGTTGTGTTGGCTAACACACGAAATGTTCAAAAAAGCCATTTTGCAAAATAGCTCAATTATTTTTTCACCCTATTGTTTGTAAATATTTTGCACATCAGTCTATAAATCATTATCTTCAAATAAAAAACAAAACTAACATGCTCGTAAAAACCTTTGGTAGCGCAGTGTATGGTGTGGAGGCAATAACAATAACGGTAGAAGTAAATGTAACCAACCAAGGCCAACATTATTTTATTGTAGGCTTGCCAGATAATGCAGTGAAGGAAAGTTTACAACGAGTAGAGAGTGCCATAAAGAGCAATCACTATTACATGCCACGTACCAAGTTGGTGGTAAATCTTGCACCTGCAGATATTAGAAAAACAGGAACAGCGTTTGACTTGCCAATAGCAATCGGTACACTTGGCGCCACAGAGCAAATACAAAATCCTGAGCGCTTAGAAAAATTTGTGATAATGGGCGAGCTAAGTTTAGATGGCGAAGTACGGCCCATAAAAGGTGCATTGCCCATAGCCATACAAGCACGCAAAGAAGGTTTTGAAGGATTGATATTGCCAGCAGCAAATGCTCGTGAAGCAGCTATGGTAAACAATTTGAAAGTATTTGGTGTATCACATTTAAACGATGTAATTGATTTTTTTAAAGATGAAAAATCTCTTGTAGAAACAGTGGTAGATACACGTGCGGAGTTCGCCAATGCTCAGAGTGATTTTGAAATAGATTTTTGTGATGTAAAAGGGCAAGAAAATATAAAACGTGCATTAGAGATTGCAGCAGCTGGCGGGCACAACGCAATATTGATAGGGCCACCAGGCGCAGGCAAAACAATGTTGGCAAAAAGATTGCCTACCATTTTACCACCACTCACATTGCACGAAGCATTGGAGACTACGAAAATACATAGCGTTGCTGGAAAACTTCCAGAGAATGCAACGATAGTAAGTAAGCGCCCGTTTCGCAGTCCGCATCACACTATTTCGGATGTAGCTTTAGTAGGTGGTGGTGGAAATCCACAGCCTGGCGAAATTTCTTTGGCACACAATGGTGTATTGTTTTTAGATGAATTGCCAGAGTTTAAAAGAACGGTATTGGAAGTAATGCGTCAACCAATGGAAGAAAGAAAAGTTACCATAAGCCGTGCAAAAGTAGCATTGGATTTTCCTGCAAGTTTTATGCTCATTGCCTCTATGAACCCCTGCCCATGCGGTTATTTCAATCATCCCGAAAGAGAATGTAGCTGCGGACCAGGTGTGGTGCAAAAATATTTAGGAAAAATTTCGGGGCCGCTTTTAGATAGAATTGATTTGCATGTAGAAGTTACACCTGTGGCATTTAGTGAAATGCAAAGCAGCAAAGATTATGAAAAAAGCGACAGCATTCGTGCACGTGTAATACACGCAAGAGAAATACAAGCCGAGCGTTACAAAAAAAATATTGGCGTATATGCCAATGCACAAATAAGCAGTAAAACGTTGAAAGAAGTTTGCGTAATTTCTACAGCGGGTGCTAATTTATTAAAAATTGCCATGGAAAAATTAAATCTGAGCGCACGTGCATATGATCGTATTTTGAAAGTAAGCCGCACCATTGCCGACCTTGCTGATAGCGCCGATATAAAACCCGAGCACCTTGCAGAAGCCATACAGTACAGGAGTTTGGATAGGGAAGGATGGGGCGCATAGAAACTCCAAAATAATTGTAGCATTCAATACTTGAGCATTGAAAATTGTATATTGAGTATTGAACATTTTTTCTTACTAAAAAGCAAATGTTCAATATTCAATGTTCAACGCTCAATTTTCAAATAAAAACCAGCAAGCCTTAAAACTTTTTTCGAAAGTTTATTTTTTTGTTTACAAGCCAATATCCCTGATGAACTTCGGTGCTTGCCCCTATGTTAGCGTAGGTGGTGATGCTCCTTTCAACAGTATATCTTTATTCATTTTTTATTATGCACTAGATTGTGCAATATTTTTTCCCAAAACTTTGAATTGTATTCCCGCTTGGCATTTCGTAATTTTGCACTTTCTGAAAATTATATAGGAGGTTATGAAAATATTATTGCATTATTTAAAGCCCTACAAAGGTTTAATGATACTCACGCTTTTTTTAGCAGCTATTAATATAGGTTTTTCACTAATAGATCCTATTATTCTTGGTAAATTGGTAAATCTTGCAGGCCAACATCAAAAAGATGGCGGAACAATGTCTAGCAACCAATTCTTTTTTTCATTTAATGCGCCATTTTACGGTGTAGCCGCTTTATTACTCGCTTCCATAACTGTTGCTATGGTAAGTAGAATAGCAAAAGCTTTTCAAGATTATTTTTTAACAACCATTACACAAAGATTTGGCGCAAGTGTTTTTACAGATGGGTTGCAACATGCCATGAAATTGCCATACCAAGATTTTGAAGACCAACGTAGCGGAGAAACATTAAGCATTTTAACCAAAGTAAGAACAGATACAGAGAAATTTATTTCGGCTTTTATCAATATTCTTTTTCCTGTAATTGTAGGAATACTTTTTGTAGCCATCTATGCCATTCGTATTGATAAATATTTACCGATAATCTATTTCGGAGGTATTATTATGCTTGTTGTAATGAGTAATTTACTGAGTAAAAAAGTAAAATCAATTCAAAAGAAGATTGTAAGTGAAACAACTTCACTTGCAGGTGCTACTACCGAATCATTGCGGAATATTGAACTCGTAAAAAGCCTTGGACTTACAAGGCAAGAAGTTGTGAGATTAAATAAAAACACTTTTAAAATTCTTGGATTAGAATTAAGCAAAGTAAAACGTACTCGTACCATAAGTTTTATACAAGGCACATTTGTTAATACACTAAGGCAAGTAATTTTATTTTTATTGATGTATCTTATTTTTAAAAATAGCATGAATGCAGGAGAGTTGGTAACCATGCAAGTTTTTTCTTTTTTTGTATTTGGTCCATTACAAGAAATTGGAAACATCATTATCACATATAGAGAAGCAGAAGCTTCATTAAATAATTTTGATACCTTAATGAAAAAATCTCCTGAGCCTACAGCTGCTGACCCTAAACATATTGGCAATATTGAATCGCTTGTTTTTGATCATGTAGGATTTAAACACCAAACCGCATCCGTAAAAGCCATTGATGATATTAGTTTTAGCGCAAGCGTAGGCGAAACTGTTGCCTTTGTAGGCCCAAGCGGTAGCGGAAAATCTACACTCATGAAATTGTTGGTAGGATTATATCGTGCACAAGATGGAAAAATTTTATACAACGGCATAGAAGAAAAAGAAATTAGCCTCGAAGATTTGCGCAGCCAAGTAGGTTTTGTAACACAAGATACCAATTTATTTAGTGGCAGTATAAGAGAAAATTTATTGTTTGTAAACCCTACAGCTACCGATGCAGAGCTACACGAAGTATTGGTAAAAGCAAGTGCAACCAACTTGTTAGCAAAAGCAGAAAAAGGCTTAGATACTATGCTTGGCGAAGGAGGCTTAAAACTAAGTGGTGGCGAAAAACAAAGAATCTCTATTGCACGTGCACTTATACGCAATCCAAAATTACTCATATTCGATGAAGCTACTTCAGCATTAGATTCGCTTACCGAAGAAGAAATTACCGATACGATAAGAAATATTTCTGCACTCAAAGAACAGATAACAATTTTAATAGCACATAGGCTTAGCACTATTATGCATGCTGATAGAATTTATGTTTTAGAAAAAGGCGAAGTAGTAGAAACAGGTACACACCAATCTTTAATAGAAGAAAAAGGATTGTACTACGCAATGTGGCGCCAACAAATTGGCGAAAGAAAAAAACAATTGGCGTAAAATATAAAAAATGGATATAATAAATTTGGTAGGCACGCTAGGCGGTATTGTTTCTTCTGTTACTTTTTTACCACAAGTAATAAAAGTATGGAAAACAAAATCTGCAAAAGATTTGAGTATGGGTACATTGATGTTTCTAATACTCAATGTATCGTTATGGTTGGTTTATGGAGTTCTTACAAAGTTAATGCCCATTATGCTTACAAATGGCATAGTGCTTTCTATGGTGCTGGTACTAGTTTACTTTAAGCTTACTTTTAAAGAATAAGAATATTTACACATACACCAATAGCTCAAAAACAATTGTACATTTTATTCGTGCATTCTTGGTACAAAAAAAGAAATGATGATAGAAAAAAATAAGCCAACACCCAATGCATTGTGGAGCATTATTACCAACAAATGCCCAAGGTGTAGGCGTGGAAAAATGTTTAAAAATAAAAGTGCCTATAGAAAATTATCGCTTAAAAATATTTTTGCCATGCCAGACGCATGTGCCGAGTGTGGGCAAAAATTTGATTTAGAACCTGGCTTTTGGTTTGGTACAAGTTATGTGAGTTATGCGCTTACAGTAGCGCTTTCTGTAGCTACTTTTGTAGCTTGGTATGTACTTATTGGCATAAGTGTAAACGATAGTAGAATTTTTTGGTGGCTTGGCACTAACGCTGTAATACTTGTGGTTGCTCAGCCCTGGCTTATGCGTATAAGCAGGGTTTTATACATTCGTTTCTTTGTAAGTTATGATAAGGATTATGAAAAAACGAAACCGAAGGAATTTGAGTAATTAATTTTACGCAACGATGCAAAGTTATCTAGTGCTATTTTTTCTTTACATTAAATATCAATGGCACATTTACTTTCACACTAAAATTTCTTCCCATATTAAACACACCCTGCCTGCCAGTAGCTATATTTATTTCTGCATATTTCAATCTACTTAAATGGCTTTGATAAGCTACATCAGCAATATTATTAGCAGCAATATTCATAGAAAATAATTTATTGCCTTTGTGCGAATGCACATCAGCACCAATTCCAATATTTAATAAAGTATATACCGTTGTTGCTGTTTCTGTATTGTATGTTGTAAATGCTTTTGTTTGTTTAAAATTATAATCCATTTCAAACTTCGCATAAACATTGCTAATGTTTTTTCCAAGTTTTTTAAAATCGCCACGCAGTTCTGTTAATAATTTTGGTGCAGGAATAAAAGGTAAATTTTTACTCCCTTCTATGGCTTCATTAAATCTACCAGCCACAAGCGAAAATGTATTTTGAAAATGTAGCCAATCTATCGGATGCGGATGTATATCTAGCGTAGCTTCCACACCTGCTAATGTAGCTTTGCGCTGGTCAAATTTAAATGCAGAAAGAAAAGTACCATTCACATCCACCATAGAATCGCCCCCAGCGTTGGACACTAATTTTTTATAGAAAATAAAATTATTAAATGAATTGATGTATCCAGCAATATTTAGCGAAACATGTTCGCTATTGAGTTCTATAGAAGCATCTGCTTGTGTGCTTACTTCACTTTTTAAATTTGCATTGCCGTACTCATAACGTATGGTGCCTTCATGTGCGCCATTGCTTGCAAGCTCGGGTATGCTAGGCGCACGAAAGGCACGAGCAATATTTAATTTTACATTCACATTTTTATTAGCCTCATAAGCAAAACCTACACTACCCGAAAAATTACTAAAGCTTTTTGAAAATGCTACGCCTTTTACTGCACCAAATTCATCCAGTAAATTATTTGTATTTATTTTTCTTACATCAAATCTAACCCCGCCACTAACGGTAAACTTATTTATATCTTTTTCTGTAAATGCAAATACACCAATATCTGATAAATTGTAATTTGGAATTAATTGTTCTACACCTCTATTGGTATTAGTTTGGTGCATACCATTTACACCTACAGATGGTTTCCAAGCTTTCATTTCTTTTATGTGTAATTGTGCAGCATAAGTAATCGTTTTCAAATCGAAAAACAATCCCTGCTTTGTTGGCTTATCTATATCACCAAATTCTTCTCTTTTGTTTTGCTGAAAACCAATATTTAGCGTAACATTATTATTGCCAATTTTTATATTATTATCGCTTGCTATTTTAAAATGACGAATATGCTGATAAGGGATTAATGGCATTGTACTTTTAAAATCTTCATCCGTTGCTTCAGCCAGCTGCCCATTGCCAACTTCTTTTAAAAACTGCCCATTTACATCTCTAGCACCTTCTACCAATCCTGTTTTCAAATTAAAACTACTTACCAACAAATGGCTAAAACCCCATTGCCCATTGTATCCTACATAGCCACCAATATTGCGTTCATTAAATTTTGAATTGAAAACATAGCCATCATATTTATTTTTAAAATCTGCAGCAGCTTTATTTGTAGCATATACATTCCAATTAAATCCATTTATATTTCCAGCTACATTACCATACAAACTTCTTAGCCTATTATTGCTTTGAAAATTGCTACCCACATTTGTTTTTATTGTATTCATGGCCGCAGGTAAATTGGTAATAATATTGATAACGCCGCCCATTGCATCGCTACCATACACCAAACTTGCAGGCCCTTTCAAAATTTCTATTTTACTTACACTGGCTTCGTCTATTTCTATACCATGTTCATCGCCCCATTGTTGCCCTTCTTGTCGTACGCCATCATTCATAGTAAGTACACGATTATATCCTAGCCCACGAATTACAGGCTTGCTTACTGCAGGTCCAGTGGCAATAGAAGCCACACCAGCTTTTCTTGTAACGGCATCAATAATATTGGTAGAAGTAGTTTGTTGTAATTCTTCTTTGCGCATTATTGCCACGCTAAATGGTACTTTTTTTAATTGTGATGCACGAGAAACACCAGTTACAATTACAGCATTATTTTCCACTACCGCTTCGCTTAAGGCAATATCTTTTTTTGTATCACCTTTTATTAAAATTTGCTCAGCATGTGTGTTAAACCCAATGTGCGAAAATTCTGTTAAGTGAATACCTTCCGAAATATTTGCAATAAAAAAAACGCCTTTATCATTTGTACTTGTGCCAACCATAATATCGGAAAAATAAACAGATACCCCGCTCAAAGGCTCACCTGTAGCCGCATCAATGACAGTCCCACTAAAACTCCCTTTTAAAATGGTTGTATTATTTTTTGCACTTAGGCTTAAAGAAAATAAAACAAATACAATGAGAACTAATTTTTTCATTATTATTTTTTGAAACAGTGTTGCAAATATAAGAAAAACAAAACATGAATGATTTAATTAAACGATTCCATTTAGAAATTATCCTTCTACAAATTTTAATAGTTTATTTATTAATTGTACATTAGAGTATTATGAAGAAAACAAAAACAAGCATATTAATCATAACATTACTGATCTTTTTCCAAGGTTGTAAAAAAACAGATGTGCCAGCACCCACTCCGCCGCCTAGTGACCCATGCCTCGGCGTTACTATTACTCCTGTGGTAGATAAAGGGTTTACCATTACTGGACAATCGCTTGGTACCATAACCGTAACTTCTCCTATTGGCTCTGGGTATACGTATAGCATTACTGGCTCTGCGTTTCAAGGCTCAACCAATTTCTTTAATATAGCAGCAGGCAACTATACCGTTACTGCAAAAAATGTCAATAATTGTTCGGGTACTACTTCAGTTACCATTAATGGCTATGGTCCTAAATTTTATGAAGTACGAAAAATTGTAAATGGATATTGCGGTTCTTGTCACTTAAACGGAAATGCAGATGGTGCAAAAAATTTTGATGCCGATGCTTCTATTGTAGCATCGTGGGATAGAATAAAAGTAAGGGCTGTAGATGGCCTTCCTACATTTATGCCTCAAGGTGGGCAACTTACTGCATTAGACAAACAAAAAATTATGGATTGGGTAAATGCGGGACATTTAATTACGAATTAAAATTTGCACAAATTATTTCCCCGACTTGCGCACATACTTTGTAAGAATAACAATCATAGAGCCATTAACCCTGCCTTCTATTTGATCTGTATTACCAGCTACCAAATGAATATTATGAACAACTGTTCCTACTTTTGCATTAAAGGTTGCACCTTTTACATCAAGCGTTTTGGTGAGTACAACATTATCCCCACTTTGTAAAATGGCACCAAAACAATCTACATGTTTTTCAATATTATCTTGGTTTATATCATCACCACTTGCTTTTGCCCAAGCTATTTCCTCTTCGTCTAAATAAGCAATGTCTATTAAATCTTCTGTCCAATCTAAATTTTTCAATTTGTGCAGCATGCGCCACGATACAACTTTTACTACGGGCACTTCGCTCCAAATACTATCTTTTAAACAACGCCAATGGTTTTCATCGGCTGTTTCTATATTCGCCATTTGTGTGTTACAAGTTGGGCATATCCAAAGATGATGTTCTAATTTATTACTTGGGCTTTGCGGCACTGCATATACTGTGTTTGCATCATCGGAGCCACACAATTCGCAAAGGTTGTTGGAGCGTTTTTGGAGATCTTTTTCTACGGACATGTTGTTTATTTTGAAGAGGGTGAAGGAAGGGAATAAAAAAAACTAGTGTGCAATAAAAGTTGTAATAGCAAGTTTTGATGCAAAGTACGGATTTGCAATACTACAAGATTCATTTATGAGTCAGGGTTTCGCAGAAAATTTTCTGTATAATTCTAAATGTCCGCATGCGAAAATCCTACCGATAAAGGTTTTTAATTTAAAGGCACCTTCATCATAGCCCGTACCTGCTGCGTAGCGCCATTTTGCAAGCGTGCATAATACACGCCACTTGCAAGATGCGATGCATCAAATGTAATTGTTTGTGTAGTAGTAACGCCTACAGGAAAATCTTTTTCAAATAAATTTACAATTAATCTACCAGTGCTATCAATAATTTGAATAAGTGTGTGGCCACCTTCAGTTGTAAATTGTATAGTTGTTTTTGATGCAAAAGGATTAGGATAATTTGATATTAATGTACTGCCAGATAAATTTGGTATCGCATTGGTACAAGCGCCATTTTTTACAAGCGGTAAATCTTGCAATGTTCCATTTATATTTTGAGGAAATAAATTCTTTACTGTATCTTTTGGAATGCAAAACCATTTTTCTAAAAGTGTTGCGTAAACACTTCTAAAATCGTATTGCATAGGTACATTGTCATTTACCGAAGCTACCGTTGGTATAGTTGGGTTATCGCCTAGCACACCACCTTGCACAGGCTTGCCAAATATAAATAGTGGAGATGCCGCACCATGATCTGTACCTGTACTAGCATTGCTTTTTATTCTTCTTCCAAATTCGCTAAAGGTCATGCCCACCAATCTGTCTTCTATGCCTAAATATTTCAAATCGTCTTGAAATGCTTTTATAGCATCGCTTACTCTTCCCAATAATACTGCATGATTTCCTACAGTTGTATCTGCTACTGTTGTTTGCAAACTATGTGTATCAAAACCACCAAAGCTTACCATGTATACACGTGTTTTTAATCCACCTTTTACCAAGCGTGCTACTATTTTTAACTGATCTGCCAAACTATTGTTGGTAGGATAAGGATTTTGTACAGTAACTTTTGCAGCAGCTGCAGAAATGGTACTTGCATATTGTTGTGTTTGTTTTGCTACGTTACGTACAAAGCTTAATTCTTTTCCTGCTTTGGTGGCTGGCACAGGGTCGCTAGTGCCATTTATAAGTTGATAAAATGAGGTAGCACTGGTAATACTCATAGCCAAATTTACCGAAGGGCCTTGTGTAGTAAGGCTTGCCGTGCTTCCTATTTGTATGGCCAAAGGGTCTGTCATACTTGCGTTAGGATATGCATTCGGAAAATTTGGGTACTCATAATTTAAATACCTTCCTGCCCATCCTGTAAAAACTTCTTGGTTACTATTGCTTGCCGTCATCCAAATATCTGTGGCTCTAAAATGCGAAAAATTTGGTGTGGGATAACCAACAGCTTGTATCACTTTTAATTTGCTTTCGTTGTACATAGTTTGCAAACCTGTCATGCTTGGGTGCAAGCCAGTTTTATCGTAGCCATTTAATTTTAAAATTCTAGGTTCTGGTATAGCAATATTGGTACGAGCAGCATTGTACAAACTGTATGTGCTTATTGGTATTACCATATTTAAACCATCATTACCACCAGATAATTGTACAATTACCAATACATGATCTGTATCGGTAGTGCTACCAATGAGCGCTTTTACTAGCGGCGAGTTTTCGTTAAATGCTTTTACAGAGTAGCCGCTTATTAAAGCTGGTAGGGTTACTGCTGCTGACTTACCTAAAAATTCTCTACGTTTCATGTCGATATTTTTATTATCAAATTATAATAACTACTAAGATTTTTTTCTTTGCGATGCAAAGTTATTTTGCCACTAAGCCGCTAAGGCACTAAGTTTAAAAACTTCGTTTTTTTGTCTCTATTTTTTTTGCCGAGAAGGCGGGAAGACGTTTTGTTGGAAATAAGTCGGGGTTGAGTTTTACGAAGCAAAACTTTATACCCTTCTAACTTTGGAAATACCCTCAACATTAAAAGAACTTTTTCAACCTTTCCAACAATCTTCATCAACCTTCAACCTTCAATCTTGAACTTTAAACCTTCAACTCAACTGGTACTCACTCAAATTCATCAAATACTTAAACAAATCTTTCAACCTTGTATTTATGATATTAAAATTGGCTACAGTAGGTGCAGCTATGTAGGCATCCCATGCGTTTGTCCAATAATAATCATATTGCTGATTGCTTAATAACAATTGTGTTTTTGTTTGTTGTTTTACCTGTGGCGATAAACTTAATCGATATACATATTTCATTACATCGTCAACCAAATCATTCGGATTACCAGGATTTGATAATGTTTTTACATACGCCACAAAATCAAACTGCATTCTAAATCCATTTCTACTATAGCCCGTTGTTGTCATCAAATCTGTAAACTGATTACGCTTTGGTAAAGTATCTGCTGTAATCCATATTTCGTGATACGATGGCTCTTGATAGTAAGCAGGCATACCTGCTACGTTTGGTGGGTCATGTAAGTTTAAGCCCATATTTACCATCCATGTATACAATGTATTCCAATGGCCATAACTTGTATCCCAATCTGTAGCTACTGGCATGTTTACTTTAAATTCTCTCATACTACCAATTACAATATCTGCTGGTGTTTTTATTACACAGCCCTGGTTTAGCACATCAAAAAAATGTTCGCTTTTAAATAATGCAGTGAGCACTGGTTTTATTTCGTAATTATTGTTTCTAAAAATATCTGCCAATGGTGTTATTACATTTGATTCGGTAGCTGCATCAATATCATAATATACAAACCATCTGTAAAATTTACGTACAATAAATTTTGCTACTTCTTGCTGCGCAAAAATCATGTTTATTAAATCTGTCAATTCTAAATCGCCTGCTGTAGCCCCTGTGCGGCCTGTAATAATGGTGTTGTTGTAAAAAGAAGAAAATTGTTTATTTACAGAGCTGTGTCTGCTAGATGTAAAAACGGTTTGATAGGTCGTACCATTTATTTGCCAACCTGTTAACACTTTTGCTGCTTCTTTTACATCGGCTTCTGTGTATTGGCTACCAGGCCCTTTGCCCAATGCAAATAATTCTTGTAACTCTCTACTATAATTTTCATCGGGTGCGGTAGCAGTATTTAAGTAACCATTTAAGTAACGAAGCATGGCTATATCTTTCGTTATAGCCTGTACCATTTGCTTAAAATTACCCAAACAAAATTGTCTTATCAATTCATGTTGTTTGTAAATCCAATTGGCATTTCCTACATCGCTTGCTTCGTTTCCAAAATGATCTGTCCAAAGAAAAACCATTTTTTCCCTTATGCTTCTATCTTGATTTATCAAAACACCTGTCCACCATTTTTTATAAGATGCTCTGCGTTGGCTTTGTACCGTGCCATCGCTGTTTATATCGTTTATCCAAGTAGTGCCTTGCAAAATATTTGTATCTGGCACTACACCCACTGTTGTTGATGTTACATACTCTTTTACTGGTGGTAATGGATTTGGAGCTGTTGGGTTAATTAATTCGTCCACAGTTTGGCTCATGCTTCTTGTTGCAAAATATTCTACATCTGCTTTTTTTGCGCCAAACATGGTACGTTTTAGTAAATGTACAATTTCATTTTTGCCCCATACACCTGTGTAAGGGTTTATACCACTGAATGTTCTTGCAGGAATGACCGTTTGTACTTCTACAGTCTTTTTTGATTTGCGTGCTGTAAGAAAATCTCTTCTATCCATTATGTTTGGTTTGGATGTGAGCTGTAATAATGTTTATAGACTTTGGTTAGTTATAAAAGTTAAAGGGAAATTAAGATTTTTATTTGAAATGGAAATTATTTTTTTTTGTTGCATTTAAAATTGTTACGATTATAAATTGGGGGAGATAGCTCTTTGAAAGTAATTTTTATTTTAAAAGATGGTTTTAAGTAGTGTCACCTCGTGCGGCATTTTTAAATGCATGTTTTTTTTGTGCAGCTTTGTGGTAAAGTGATTGCATAATCTAATGAATAATAAAAGATGAAAAAAGAGTTAAAGATGAAATGTGTCCCGCCAAATGCGCATTGGCGTCAAGGTAACTTTTACATTTATCTCACTAGAGCCAATATCAGCAAGCCTTTCACTAAACCGCTGACGGGGTTTACAACCGCCGTCAGG
>JAYTLA010000053.1:0-27478 GCA_043729825.1 Ferruginibacter sp. | reverse complement strand
TAGAGCACGGCACACCAAAACAGCTGTACGATGAAATTGGTATTGATGCAAATGGTATTGCAGCAACGTTAAGAAGCTTTGTAGAAAATAAAGTATTGGCGTAGAAAAATATTTGTACAAAAATAACAATCCCATAAATATGAAAATGTTTGTGGGATTTTTTTTGGGCGGCTTGTTTAAGAATTTCAATACACTTTTTTCCCAACTTAGTTTGTTTTTCCTATGTGTCTCTATAATTCTATATTACAATACGCTCATTTTCTGGACAAGTTCTTTTCAAAAAAATGCATAAAATTTCTAAACATTAATTCATAAAAATTACCTTCATGGTTATGAAAAAAATATTCTTCTTTTTTATATTTTCATTAAGCATCATCACCTCTCATGCTCAATTAAATTGGAAGCGTATCGATACCTTCCAAACCCAATTACCACAAGGCATACAATTATTTTATACAAACGATAGTATAGATGGCAAGCCTAACATTGCTTATTACATAGAAGCAGATTTAAACAACCCTAATTTGATTTTTGATGTAGATACCACTTTCAAAAGAAGATTCACCCCAGAAGAATTTTACAAAAAAAATAATGCCCCATTGCTGGTTGTAAATGGCACTTTCTTTTCTTTTAAAACAAATCAAAATTTAAATACTGTTATAAAAAACGGCGTTCCAGTTTCTTACAATATAAGCACTACAAAAGGCAGAGATAAAGATTCTATTGCACAAGTAAAAATTTTTAGAAGCGCTTTAGGCATTTCTGCAAATAGAAAAGCTGATGTAGCATGGATACAGAGTGATAGCCTGCCGCATCTAAGCGCAAGTCAACTTCCCATAAATCCAATGAATGAAAATACGATGGCAAAAAATAAATTAAAAAGAAACAAACGGAAACTTAATCGAAAATTTAAACTGTGGAATGTAGAAACGGCCATTGGCGGCGGACCAGTATTAATTCAAGATGGTAAAATAAACATTACAAACAATGAAGAATTATTATTTGCAGGAAAAGCATTGAACGATAAACATCCACGAACTGCCATGGGTTATACTGCCAATGGCAAATTAATTATACTCGTTATTCAAGGGCGTTTTCCCGCAAAAGCAGAAGGTGCAAATCTTTTACAAGAAGCTACTATTTTGCATCAGCTTGGTTGTGTAGAAGCATTAAATTTAGATGGCGGTGGCAGCAGCTGCATGCTGGTAAATGGTAAAGAAACGATTACGCCAAGCGATAAAACTGGGCAGCGAGCAGTACCAGCAGTTTTTATAATAAGGAGAAAATAAAAAGGAGAACACTTTCGCATTCTCCCAGGTTAAATTTTATTAAATTAATTATCTGCCCACGCCCATTTTAGCTTCAATGCTTAATGTGGCATGTGGCACTGCACGTAATCTTGCTTTGTCTATAAGTTTGCCTGTAATTCTGCAAACGCCATAGGTTTTATTTTCTATGCGCATCAATGCTTTTTCTAAATGATCTACAAAAGTAATTTGGCGGCTTGCCATTTGGCTCAGCTGCTCTCTCTCCATACTTAAGCTACCATCTTCCATTGTCATATAACGCCCATCCCCTTCATCTCCACCCATATCATCTTTACGAGTTATTAAACCTTGCAAATAAGCCAATTCTTTTTTGGCAGAACCCAATTTGCGTTGTATTAATTCTTTAAATTCCATTAAATCAGAATCGCTGTACATCACAATAGATGCTCCAGGATCTACTGGTGCTTTATCTAAAACAGATTTTGTAAAATCGGGTTCGTATTTACGAGATGTTTTGGTATTTATTTTTGGCATTACCAAAGGTTTCTTTACTTCAGGTTTTGCTGGAGCTGCTTTAGCTGCTTTTGCTTTATCTTCAATTTTTTTTGCAGCTACAGCTTTTGCCAATGCTTTTTGATGATCTGGTTTAGCTTCTTTTACTGGCATTGCTTTAGCAACTACCTTTTTTGTTTCTATTTTTTTTGTCAATGGTTTTGTTTGAGTTTTTGTAGCAACTACTTTTTTTACTACAGGCTTCGCTGCCGCTTTTTTTATTTGTTTCGCTGGGGCTTTTGCCACAGGTTTCACTACTTTTTTAGGCGCTACTTTTACTATTGGTTTAGCCGCTACTTTTTTTGCAGGTACAACCTTTTTTGAAGGTGATACTTTTTTGGCTACAATAACTTTTTTTAGTGCAGGCTTTTTTGCAAGCGCTACTTTTTTTGCTGGAGTTGCTTTTTTTGCTGATGCCACCACTTTTTTAGAGGCTGGCTTTTTTGCTGCTACTTTTGCAGCTGGTTTCTTAGTCGCCATAATAACTATGCTTTACTTTTTAAAACATTCATTGTTAATGTAGATTCATTCACCTCAACTTGCATTCCATCAACTATTTGTGGTAAAAAGTCAATGGAATCCGCTAATATTTCGGCGCAAATGTACGCTTTATATTCCATTATTGATGTCTTTAAGCTGTCATTTTCGACTATCTGCACTGAAATACGGTCAGTTAGCTCAAAACCGCTGTCTTTTCTTATGGTTTGCACCTTATTTACAAACTCTCTAGCATTTCCTTCCTTTTGCAACTCATCTGTAATAGTAATATCCAAAGCTACAGTTAAAGTACCTTTGCTTGCTATTTCGTAACCTGGTATTTCATCAGTAATGATATCAATATCTTCCAAGTTTAATACAATTTGCTCATCATCCTTCGCTATATATTCATCTTTTAGTATATAACTACCTTCCTGAACCTTTGCAATAGTAGCATCGTCAAATTTTTCAATTTCAGTAGCAGCCCATTTCATTTTTGCGCCTAAGCGTTTTCCCAAGGTTTTAAAATTTGCCTTCGCTTTTTTACGGATAAAATCATTATCGGCGGCTAATACTTCTATTTCTTTAATATTGGTTTCGGTTTTAATGATGTCTTCTATCAACTTTATATTGGCTACCATTTCTGAATCTTGCGCTGGTATAAATATTTTTTGTAGAGGTTGACGCACTTTTATATTTACTTTTTTGCGAAGCGATAATACCAAAGATGATGCATCTTGTGCCAACTGCATTCTTTTTTCCAAAGCTGCATTTATTACTGATGCATCGGAAACTGGGTATAAACTATGATGCACCGAAGCATCTTCCATTCTACCTGTAATATTGTTTAAGTTGCTATACAACCACTCTGCAAAAAATGGTGCTATAGGCGCTATTAATCTGCTGATGGTTTCCAAGCACTCATACAAAGTTTGGTAAGCAGCTATTTTATCATGCTCATATTCGCCTTTCCAAAAACGGCGGCGACACAAACGCACATACCAATTGCTCAATAAACTATCTACAAATTCTTCGATAGCTCTACCCGCTTGTGTGGGTTCGTATGCATCAAAATTTTCTGTTACAACTTTTATCAATGAGTTTAATGAAGACAAAATCCATTGGTCTATCTCTGGTCGTTCATTTACTGGAATATATTTTTCTTTGAACGTAAACGAATCTACATTAGCATACAATGCAAAAAACTGGTACGTATTATAGAGTGTACCAAAAAACTTGCGTTGTATTTCTTGTATGCCCGCTTCATCAAATTTTAAACTATCCCACGGGCTTGCATTGGTTATCATATACCAACGAGTAGCATCTGCGCCATAAGCATTTATTGTACCAAATGGATCCACCACATTGCCCAAACGCTTGCTCATTTTATTGCCATTCTTATCTAACACCAACCCATTGCTCACTACAGTTTTGTAAGCCACGCTACCAAACAATAAACTTCCCAATGCATGTAATGTATAAAACCAGCCTCGGGTTTGATCCACACCTTCTGCAATAAAATCTGCTGGAAAAGCGGCATTCTCTGCGCCGCCATATAGTTCAGAATTTTTATCTTTTGCATGATACTTCCAAAAATTTTCTGTGCTTAATTCACCATATTCATTGCTACTTGCATCTGGCAAACCCCACTGTGCGTAAGGCATGGCGCCACTGTCGAACCAAACGTCAATAAGGTCTGGAACACGTTTCATTGGTTTGCCACTTTGAGATACTAGTGTAATATCATCTACATAAGGTTTGTGTAAATCCAATATACCTTCATGCAAATAATGCTTGTTGGTTTCGCCACCCAATACTTCTGCAGCTTTTTTTATTTCATTATTTAACTCTGCGATGCTACCAATGCACATCTCTTCTTCTCCATCTTCCGTTTTCCAAATTGGCAATGGTGTTCCCCAAAAACGAGAGCGGCTTAAATTCCAATCCACCATATTCTCTAACCAATTGCCAAAACGGCCTGTGCCAGTGCTAGCAGGTTTCCAATTAATGGTTTTGTTAAGCTCCACCATTGTATCTTTTGCAGCGGTTGTTTTTATAAACCATGCATCAAGTGGGTAATAAATAATGGGCTTATCGGTACGCCAACAATGAGGATAACTGTGCTCGTATTTCTCTACTTTAAATGCACGGTTTTCATATTTCAGTTTTACAGAAATATCTACGTTAACATCCACATAATCTTTTTCGTCTTTGTAGTTTTTTACATAGCGGCCACTAAAATCACCTACACCATCTACAAATTTTCCTTCTCTGTCCACAAGGGTTAAAATACCCAAGTTGTTTTTCTTACCTACACGATAGTCATCCGCACCAAATGCAGGCGCAGTGTGTACGATACCTGTACCATCTTCAGTGGTAACAAAGTCGCCTAATATTACTTTAAATGGTTGTGCATCGGGTGTTATTTCTTGTATTTTTTCTAAGCTGTTCGCCTCACTAGGCAAAAGTTGTTCGTATTGCAATCCTTCTAATTCACTCCCTTTAAATTCTGCAATTATTTTCCATGGAATAATTTTATCTGCATCTTTATACCCAGCAAAATCTCCATCTTTTCCTTCTTCTTTCAAATACTTTCCTACAAGATTTTTTGCAAGAATAATATTGTTTGATAAATAAGTATAGGGGTTAAATGTTTGTACCAATACATAATCAATATTTGGACCAGCTGTTAAGCCAAGGTTGGAGGGTAATGTCCATGGAGTTGTTGTCCATGCCATGAAAAATATTTCACCGCCCTCATTTTCTAATTCAGCTGCAACTTTTGCGCCTTGCCCAGTGCCCACTGCCCACTGCCCACTTGCCACTTTGAACATAACCGTTGCACTCGTATCCTTCACATCCTTGTACGTACCAGGCTGGTTAAGCTCATGCGAGCTCAAGCCTGTACCCGCTGCGGGTGAGTAGGGTTGTATGCTCACACTCTCGTAAAGGAAATCTTTTTTGTACAATTGGCTCAAGCACCACCACAATGTCTCTATATATTTATTTTCAAAAGTTACATAAGGTTTTTCCAAGTCCACCCAATAGCCCATTTTTTGTGTAATGTCATCCCACTTATCTTTATACTGCATTACCACTTCACGGCATTTTTTATTGTAATCTTCTACCGATATTTTTGTTCCAATGTCTTCTTTGGTTATGCCAAGCATTTTTTCTACACCAAGTTCTATGGGTAAGCCATGTGTATCCCATCCACCTTTTCTTTTTACCTGAAAACCTTGCATGGTTTTATAGCGGCAAACCAAATCTTTCAATGTACGACTAATTACGTGATGAATACCTGGCATACCATTGGCACTTGGCGGCCCTTCGTAAAATACAAAAGGCGTTTTGCCTTCACGTAATTCCATACTTTTTTCAAAAGCATTTGTTGTAGCCCATTTTTGCAGTATTTCTTCGCTTATGTTTGGAAGATTCAGTTGGCCGTATGTTTGGTATCCCGCACTCATCTGGTATTTGTTTATTTTTTAGTTGGCGAAGGTACTATTTTTCTCCATGGGTTTTACCCATGATTACTAAACGTCAACCCCGTTGGGGTTGGTAGCTGATAAAAAGCCGTACCATGTTCGCTTTTTTTTGGGGTTAAAGTGCTTTGGATATTTATTGTCAATTCCAAAATATTAAATAAACTAGCTGCTGTTTTATATGCATTTGCCATATGTTATTTTTTTAAAACTTATCAACAAAATAAGCCATTGGCATAATATTGGGGATTATAATTACAAATAATAAAGAAAGAATAATTTTTTTATAAGAAGCTGGTTTTAGGGTTTTATTAGGGAAAACGGGAGCAATATTGTTCCCGTTTATTTTTTTATGAAAGCTCGTTTATGGAAAAAGTAAAGACAAGCATCTTAGATGGATATTTACTTTTTATGAACAAAATTCTCTGCTTAGCCGTTTTACTCACGGCTTGTTACTCCAAAGAAAAAAAGAATACCCCAGTTGCTCATCGTGCTGCTATTGCGGCAGCACAAAATATTAATTACGACTCTTGCAAAAAAGCCATTGCTATTATAAAACGGCAGCACAAAACCAATTGGGCAAAATTATCAAAACCAGAAAAAGAAAAATACTTTGCCCATGCAGTTACCAAAACCATTGCCCCTGCTTGGATAGGTACGCAGTGGGATTTTAATGGAGTAACCCAAGTGCCTCAACAAGGTAAAATTGCTTGTGGATATTTTGTAACAACCGTTTTGAGAGATGCTGGTTTGCCTATTGAAAGAGTAAAACTAGCGCAATGTGCATCTGAAAAATTGGTAACATCGATGGTGCAGGATAAGTATGTAAAACGTTTTAGCAATATTGGAATGAATGATTTTATGGCATATTTAAAACTCAACGGATTTGGATTGTACATTATTGGACTAGATAATCATACTGGTTTTATTTTTAATGATGGGATAGATATTTGGTTTATACACGCTACATTTATTGGTACTAACGATGTGCAAAAAGAAAGAGCAGCAACCAGTTCTATTTTACAAAATAGTAAATATAGAATTGTAGGAAAAATAAGTGCGGATGAATTGGCACTCGAAAAATGGGTGAATAGTTGAATTACCTCAACAACAACTCACAAGGTTTTATACCTGTTTGTTTTTTAAAAGCTGTACTAAAATGAGATATAGAAGAATAACCAAGTAAATGTGAAACTTCTGTAACACTCAATCCTTTTTCGTACAATAAATATTTTGCATGCTCCATGCGTTGGCTTTGGTAAAAATCGAAAATGGTAGTGCCAAAAATTTCTTTAAATCCTTTTTTAAGATAGCACTCGTTTATAGCAACTTTGCGACTAAGTGCTTTTATGGTAATGGGTTCGCCAATGTGTTGTAATAATATTGTTCTAGCATTAATAATCTTAGCTCTGTCTTCTGCATTGTCTAAAAACTTGCAGGTGAATGTAGTTTCCTCTTTTTCGCCAAGCATACAATCCATGCTATACAACAACAGCATTTGCATTTGTGCATTTACAAAAATATTGGCTGAGCTATCTGTAAAAGTATGGTTTAGCATTGCTTCTATTACCATTCTTGTCTTGCTACAAAGCGGCAACATTTTGCTGAAAGAGTTTGTGTGCTTAAACGCTATTACATCTTCCGATAATGTTTGTGCATTTTTATTTGCCTTGGCAAATTGCTGTAAATAAGAAGGGGAAAAACTAAAACTTAATACATCTATACTATCTACTTTGTCGGAACAATTGTATGTGCCACTAAGTTTGCAAGAATCGCACTCGGTTTGTTTTTGTCTGCAGTACACATTGCCACTCACACAAAATTTTAAGTTGAGCATATTATCAGAAGCAGCATTCTTTACATATTGATATTCTAAAATGCCAGTATCATCTATAGACCATTGCGGTAATTTTCTGTATCTTTTTATAGAATAGGTAATAGAACCTGGCACTGCACGTTCTGTTTCGTGCAACAGTTCCAACTCATTGTATAAAATAGGTTGCCTTTGTGCAGTAGCTAATATGTCGTTTTCCAATACTTTCATTGCACCTGCAAAATTAATCAAGAATTGGCAAAGCAACTTACAAGATAAAAAATTTTAACAACTGATATACTCTATCAACGAAAAATGAAGGCTATTGAGGTTTTAAGTACAGCAATACAGAACTATATGGTCTTGCTGGAGTATATTTATCGTTCATAATAAAATACCCATTTTTATATTGGGTTATAGCTTCCCAATTGTAACCCGAAAATGCAGCAGGAAACTCCCACAAAGGCTCCCATGTAAATTTATAATTTTTATATTTAAGCTTTACCAAACGACAATAATTTTTGTAACCGCTACCATCTCTTATTAATTTATCGTTTACATCATCTTTTTCCGATACTCTATAAACGCTATCTTCTCCATCACCTTTATAAAAAAAATTTATTGCCGTAAATGAGTTTTTACCAGCCTTCGTAATATCTGTAATACGAAACGGAATTTTCTGCATTGTAGGTAATTGATACATTAGGCCAGTATATTCACTTGGTGTAATGGCAATTGCCACATTTTTATCTTTAAACGAATTGTATTCAAAAAAACTAAAAATTGTTTCATCAGACATTGCTAGGGCTTCAAAACCTGCATTGTAAATATGTTTATTATCTGGAGTTATTGGTTTGGGCAGTGGCGATAAAAAACTAACATCAAGCTCCACCGTGCTATCCATTAATATTCCCCTAAATAAATAGCAATTATTAGAAGGCGTGGCGGTTTCCACAGTAAAAAATACTTTTTTATCATCCATTATCATGGCCTCCAAACCTTCATAATCATCCCCAAGAACTTGCATACTTTTGCGAAGCTGCTGTATATTTTTTATAGTATATTTTTTAAATGGCAAAACAAAACTAGTATCATTCATTTTATGATCTATATCTTTGGTTTTTATGGCGTATAATTTGGCCTCTCGGTTATCTTGCAACCTGCTTTCCGACATTAAAAAAAGCATCCCTTTATTAATATACATGCCCGAAAATTGGTTATCGTAATATTCAATTTCTGAGGGCAAACTGATTTTTACTATAGAAAAATCCTTTTTTTGACCAACACAAATATTGATGAAAAGCAAGAAAAATAAAATAGAAATTAGTCTCATGTAGCTACGGTAAATTTAAATAAAGATACAAGATGTCTTTTTTAAAAAGTCAACATTCTGTAATCTTTTTTTTTATAATATAAAGTGTGTGTAAATGGTTAAAAATACCTTGTTTTTTGTACAAAAAAACCCTTCAAAAACCTTAACTTCGCACACATTCGATTTTTAAAGTTTGTTATACAATTATGGCTACAGAAAAAGATGATTTAAAAGCACCAGCTTTAGACAATTACGGTGCAGATAATATTACAGTTTTAGAAGGTTTAGAGGCGGTTCGTTTACGCCCAAGTATGTACATTGGCGATACTGGTGAGAAAGGGCTTCATCACCTTGTGTATGAAGTAGTAGATAACTCCATAGATGAAGCACTTGCTGGACATTGTAAAAACATTACTGTAACTATACACGAAGACAACTCCATTTCTGTACAAGATGATGGGCGTGGTATTCCTACAGGTATTAATACAAAAGAAGGCAAATCTGCCCTTGAAATTGTAATGACAGTTTTGCATGCCGGTGGTAAGTTTGACAAAGACACCTACAAAGTATCTGGCGGTTTGCATGGTGTAGGTGTAAGTTGTGTAAATGCATTGAGTACAAAATTGATTGTAACGGTTGATAGAGAAAATAAAAAGTTTCAGCAAGAATATTGCATTGGTGTACCTCAATACACGGTGAAAGAAATTGGCACGAGTACACAAACAGGTACACATGTACATTTTTGGCCCGATAAAACTATTTTCAATACAACAGTGTACAAGCGTGAAATTATAGAGGCTCGAATGCGTGAATTGGCTTTCTTAAATAAGAAAATAAACATTACTTTAAACGATGTAAGAGAAGTAGAAGAAGATGGAAAAACATACAGCAAAAATTTTTATAGCGAAGGTGGTATTGTAGAGTTTGTAGAATATTTAGATAAAAAAGCTGGACGTAGCCCACTCATACCAATAGTGATTTATTGCGATGGATACGACGAAAAAAACAATGTAGTAGTAGAAGTAGCTATGACCTACAACGCAGGCTACTCCGAGCATTTGTTTAGTTATGTAAACAATATTAATACCATAGAAGGTGGTACACACGTAGCAGGTTTTAGAAGAAGTATTACCCGTGTATTTAAAAGCTATGGCGAAAAAAATGGCATGTTCGAAAAAGCAAAAGTTGCCATTGAAGGTGATGATTTTAGAGAAGGTATTTCGGCCATTATTTCTGTAAAAGTACCCGAGCCGCAATTTGTAGGACAAACAAAAGGCAAACTTGGTAATAGTGAAGTAAGTGGTATTGTAGATAGTACATTGAGCAGAGTATTGGAAGCATATTTAGAAGAAAACCCTAAAGATGCAAAAACGATTATACAAAAAGTAATATTGGCGGCGCAAGCTCGTGCGGCTGCCAAGCGTGCAAGAGAGTTGGTGCAACGTAAAACGGTTTTAGTAGGAGGAGGTTTGCCAGGAAAACTTGCCGATTGTTCAGATAAAGATCCAGGACGTTGTGAGTTATTTTTAGTGGAAGGAGACTCGGCGGGTGGTACTGCCAAGCAGGGTAGAGATAGAAGTTTTCAAGCCATACTACCATTGAGAGGTAAAATATTGAATGTAGAAAAAGCAATGGAGCATAAGATATACGACAATGAGGAGATACGCAATATGTTCACTGCCTTAGGTGTAAAAATTGGCACATTGGAAGATGCAAAAGCATTAGACATTTCAAAATTGCGTTATCATAAATTAATTATAATGACGGATGCCGATGTGGATGGAAGCCACATTGCTACACTTATTATGACTTTTATTTTTAGATACATGAAAGAATTGGTGGAGCAAGGTTATGTATATATTGCACAACCACCATTGTATTTGGTTAAAAAAGGTAAGGAGCAAGAATATGCTTGGAACGATGAAGAACGTAAAGCATTGTCAATAAAAATTGGTGGTGGAAAAGAAGACAGTGTAAACATACAACGATATAAAGGTTTGGGAGAAATGAATGCAGACCAATTGTGGGAAACTACCATGAACCCACTTACACGTACCCTTAAGCAAGTAACCATTGATAGTTTGGCAAATGCCGATAGCGTATTTACTATGCTAATGGGCGATGAAGTGCCGCCACGTAGGGAGTTTATTGAAAGCCATGCAAAGTATGCGAAGATAGACGTTTAAGAAGTTGAAAGTTCAAAGTTGTGGAGCCCGATTAAGTTCGGGCTTTTTTATGAGGTTGATGCAACAAAAATAAAATATAGCTTGTCTAATAATAAAATAAACAGATGAGAAAGTTATTTGGAGCATTATTACTACTATCTTTTTTTTCTTGTAAAAAAGATAACCAAGATGATTTATCTGCAACTGGTTTAGTAGGAAATTGGAGAGCCATACAATGGCAAAATGATATTGGAAACGGCAGTACGCCTTTTACTTATATTCCGGCTCAATATAATTATTACATGAATTTTAATGGCAGTAATAATTTTGAAAGTAATTATTTACAAATAGCAAATCGATTTGATAAATTTAATATTGTTGATTCTGTAAAAGCTGTTTTGTACAAACAAAATGCAAACGACAGTGCAAATATTTGGTACAGTTTCGAAAATCAAAAATTGATAATTGGGTTTCAATGTATAGAAGCTTGTAGATTAAAATTAGTACGGGAATAAATTTGCCTCTTCATCTCTTCAAAAATTAAAACGATCTATTGCTTTTTTATAAGCTCTATATAAATGCTATATTTACCCCATTAAAAAGCATTTATGGACAACAACGACATTCTCAAAAAACTTCGTGTGGCACTTTCGCTGCGCAACGATGATATTATTGAAATACTTTCTTTGGTAGATTTTGATATTACCAAGGGTGCGCTTGGCGATTTTTTTCGCAGTCCAGATCAGTCTGGATATGTGGAAGCACAAGACCAAGTGCTGCGCAACTTTTTAAATGGATTGGTTATTTATAAGCGGGGTTGGAAGGAGGAGGATGGGAGTTATACGCCTTACAAGAGAAAGGAAGAGGAGTGATGCTTTTTATAAGAAAAAGATATTTTCCAAAAAAAATCCCGACTATTGTTGAAATAGCCGGGATTTTTAATAATATTTATTTTAGAAAAAACTTTTTTGCATACTAATATGTAGCAAAAGTTGTAACGCCTTTAGTGGCTTTAAAACTTCCGTTATATACAGATGTATAACTTCTAGTTGGAGTTAAACTTGTTACCAACTGTTTTGTTATTAATGGCGAGGTAGTTCCCGTAGCATATACATACAACGTATCGGACAACCCAGATGGATATGGAATAAAATCTGTAACCTGCGTAGTGGCAATATTACTAAATACTGGCGTGCTTGTAGTAAACACTGGCGAGCCGCCAACAAATACTGGAGTGCCAGGTATTTTTCTAAACGAATAAACATCTACGTTTGGTAAAAAAGTGGTATTGTAAATAAAATTTGCAAAGCGCAACCTGGCAGTTGTATCTGTTGGAATTACTATCTTGTTTATTACCGTTATTTGTTTTGGGTTTGTAACTGTATCATACATAAAAATGGTATAGAATTTCCCTACATCCAATGTATGAGAAAAACTTAATGGAACTTGCGTAGTAGTAGGCAACGTATCTTTTATTAATAAATTTCTAGAGCCTGCATTTATTTTAAACGCATAAGCTGTTGCAGGAAATACAGCACCAAAAGCCAATGCCACACCCGAAATAGGCTTGCCATCTACATAAATATAATTTCTGCTCGCTCTTACAGTGGCATTAAAAACTTGTGCGGTAGCAGCATAGCTCAAATTAGGGTCGATAGTTGCGGTAAGTGGATTTTCTTTAGTACATGACATGTATAGCGAACACACTGCCGTGAGTGTAAGAAAAGGAATAATTATTTTTAATATTTTCATTTCAGTTTGTTTTCTGGTTAATAAAATTAAGGTTGCGAGAACCAACATTCATAAGTATTGTAATCTAAATTTTGGTATGCGCCAATTCTTGTTAATTCTGGAACATTGTATAAATATTCAGAATTGAAACGTGGTCTGCATCTATACACCAATTTTCCATTATTAGTTGTTGTAAGAAAATTAATAGGCGACGTAGGAGGTGTAATAAAATCAGCATATACTTTATTTCCTGTTTCGGGATCTATATCTGTGTAATGGTATTTGCGCATATCTGTCCATGTTTGGTGCACACCCCAACCGTATAAAGCGATATATTTTTGTAGCATTACCCTTGTTAAAGTCATACCTGCAGATGTTGTTGGTACAATAGCAGGGTTGGTCATATAAGCGGTTTTCATAGCTGGCGTTATTACACGTGCTGCGGGAATTTTAAAAGAAAAAGTAGTAGTTAGCATATCAAAATCTAAGCTGATGGCATTTGTATATGCAGCAAGTGCCATTGCTTTATCGCCTTTGCGCATGGCCGCTTCTGCTACTATAAATTGCATTTCGGATGCAGTCATTATTGGCCATGGCCCCTTGTTGCCATATACATATCGAGCGCTATCATCTGTACCTATTGTTGCTATTTGTGATGAATTTCTCCAAAAATTTTTAGGATAAGTAGGAAGTGGTGTGTTACCACTTAAATGCTCTGTAACACCCAGCCATGGCGTAACGCCTTTAAATGTGCCTTGCGCATTTTCGCTAAGCATATACCATGCTCTTGGATCGCTTACACCTGTAAAAGCACCTGTGTTTGCACCCGACATTAAGTTTGCTATATAAGCTCCCTGACGTATCGTTCCAATATTTGAACGTGTAGGTCCAAAATAATTATTAAACCCATTGCTTGTGTTTATGGCAGAAAAAGTTGCCAATGCATTATCTGCATTAGAACCCATAGAAAGATTTGCATATTTGATGGCAGAATCTGCATAGCCGCTTGTTATAAAAATATTTTTACTGCTCAAATTAATATAAGAACGAGCAAGAATACCATACACAAATTTTTTCCATTTATTTATATCGCCACCCATAAAATAGGCATCGCTTTCTGCCAATTTTGCTGGGTTTACATTTCCATCTGTTCTATTCAAATTGCCCAGTGCTCTAAAACAAAGTGCCCTACAACTATCATAAAACTCCGGCTGTGTATCATATTTAAATTGAGCCAAATTGGTATTAAAAGCTTCTTTTAAAATAGCATCGCCATATTGGTTGGTAAGTTCTAACCATCCCCATGCTCTGATGGCTTGAGCTACACCTACAAAATCCCATTTTTCATCTTCGCTACCCCATTTAATAATACTGTTTACATTTGGTCCATGCCCATAATAAACAGTTCCCCAAATACCTCCAGTATTATCGCTACTTATGGTACCGCCCATAGCTCCATAGTTTTCGCCATTGGCAGTAGAACCCCAGTATTGAATATATCTACCCAGAAGTACATCATCTATTTGGAGTCCAAAATTTGTACCTGCTGCAGAATTAAAAGCAGTAAATCCTCCAATTACACCTGGTAAAAGTGCTTCTACAGGTACTTTTACGAGTGCATTCGGATTTAAATAAGCGTCGTCTATTTTTTTATTGCAAGATGTTAGCCCAATGACACAAACGCTTCCAAGAAAAAGCATTTTTTTTAAAATATTGTTTTGCATATAATTTTTTTTATGTTGAAATAAGATATTGTTGATTTTAAAAATTAGCCCTTAACCCAATGTTTAAACCCAAAGGAGTTGGCGCACTTCCCAAATCCATTCCATAACCACCAATGCCGCCGGTGCCAGGGTTATTTGCATTTATTGCAGGGTCAGCACCATAATAATTTGTAAACACTATCAAGTCGCTTCCTGTCACAAAAACACTCAAAGCTTTTAATCCTTTTATGCGTTTTAAAGTAGTAGCAGGTAGTCTATAATTAATAGTCAAATCTCTTAAACGCAATAAGTTTACATCTTTTTGAATAAACTCTTCATCTGGCAATTGAGTGTAATACGTGCTTAAGTATTGTGGTATAATAGCTAAAGTATTTGCTGTGGGATTTGCAGAATTTTGCAACCCATCATTTAATACTCCATTTATCAATATTGGCGAACTGCGATTAGCCGTTCTCTGACTTTTTCCTATTCCTGTGAGTAATTGATCTGTACCATTATAAATATCTCCACCAACTTTTAAATCCCAAAGAAAACTAAGAGTCCAGTTTTTATAATACAAAGAATTAAGTACGCCTAAATTAAAATCGGGTGTTCTATCTGCTATGAGCAAATTGCCAGGTACAACAACTGGAATACCAGTTGTGGGGCTAATTAGTATTTGCCCAGCATTGTTTCTTGCATAAGTAGAACCTGTAAGTGTACCCGTAGAAAAGCCTCTTATTAATCCACCTCTAACATTAGAAATATAAGTATCTGAAATATAAAAATCATTTAACTCGCCAATGGAGGGAGGTAAAGTAAGCACCTTACTCCACATGTGGCTAAAATTATAATTCATTGTCCATCCAAAATCTTTTTTCTTTATTGGTGTATAATTTAATGTTAATTCTACGCCTTGATTACGCATAGAAGCCGCATTGAGGGTATTTAATATGGCACCACCAGCATAGCTTGCTCTTACACCTTGTACTATTTGATCTAAGCAAAGTGTGTTATAGTATGCCGCTTCAAACGAAATTTTATTGTTAAACATTTTCATTTCTGTACCGATTTCAAATGTTTTTTGCCGCTCAGGTGTAAGATCAGGATTAGCATTTGTAAAATTATAGGTGTAAGTAACTGGCAATACTGTACTACTAAAATTATTTACTAAAAATCGTTGGTTAGAGTAAGGGTCATTCAATCTAGCTGTACTGGCTAAAGAACCTCTCAACTTTGCATAGTTTATTATTTTGCCTTTTTTAATGGCAGGAAAAATATCTGAAACAATTACACTTAAACTTGCACCTGGATAATTATAATTTCTATTTTCTTTTGGTACAGGAGATGCTGATTCGAAACGATGAGTATAGGTAAGAAATGCAAGGTTTTTATAACCAATAGATACCTCGCCAAAAAAAGCGAGTTGTCTAAAAATATTTACATTCGGCAAACCATTGTTATTTTGCAATAAGCGCCTTCTGGAAATGGGGGAGGTGATGCCACTATCCTTTGGATTAAAAAAATCGGATGAAACAATTGCACCATTTTTATACATTTTGCGACTAGTAACACCAAAAGAATCTATTAGGTTATTGCCCACTATGGCAAATTGCCTTGTTTCAAAATCTTGCCACATAGTACCGCCCATTAATCTTAATGCAAAGCCACCCACTTTTTTCTTAGCAGTAGCTGTAATGGTATGGTTGTAGCCTATATATTTTCTATAATAATTATCCAAACTTCCGCCTGTTTGGGCAGATAGCTGATACGATTCTGGATGAATAAATACATAACCATCATTCTTGTATGTATCGTAACCAAATCTTCCAGCAAGGGATAGCCAAGAAAAAGGATTTACATCAATCCCTAACGTAGAAATAATACGTTGCATTTTATCGCCACTATTTACATTTTTAGAACTCCAAAGAGGGTTGTCAAAATCCGAATTTCTATTGTTATTAAAAGTTACCAATTTACTACCGTTTTCATCTTGGTAATTGCGTATATCACTATTGGCAGGCCATTCGTATAACTGTACCATATAACCGCCAGAACCTAAGGTAGAACCAGAACTTTTTAGTGGTCTTAAATTATCTGCACTTACGTATGCAATGGTTGGAGTAAGGGTTACATATTTTCCAAATTTTGTGGTATTTGATATTTTAAAATTATATTTTCTATAGGTATTGTTTGGTACAACACCTGAGTTGTCGAAATACTGACCAGACATTCTGAAACCAACATTTTTATACCCAAATTCTAACCCCAGATTGTGTGTTTGCGAAAAGCCAGTTTTAAAAAAATGATGCACATTATCATATAAAGTGGTACCAGGTTTCCAAGCGGGGCCAAATGACTGGAATTGTCCTAATGAAGGTGGAGGAGTGGGTATATTTCCTCCTGCACCAGGACCATAATCATTATTTACTTCTGCAAAACGATTTATTTTTTGAAAACGAAAACTATTGTCGTAGGAAATAGATAATTTACCATTAGAGTTTTTTGCCTTTTTGGTTGTAATTACAATGGCCCCTGCACTTGCTTGGCTACCATACAAAGCCGTACCTTCTGGGCCTTTCAAAACAGTAACCGACTCTATATCGTTCGGATTTAAATCGGCAATGCGATTGGTATTGTCATTGTTTCTGTTGTTGCCATCTGAAGCAAGGCCAATTCCACTACCACTCTGCGAGTTTGAATTGAGTGTTTGGTTATCTATAATAATGCCATCTACAATAAATAGGGGTTGGTTGGAACCAGACATGGTATTAAACCCTCTTAGCACAATGCTAGACGATGCACCAGCAGCGCCAGATGTTGGGGTTACAGTAAGACCCGATACCCTTCCTTGCAAACTATTTAGAAAATTCTCTCGTTGTGCTTGTTGAATTTCATCTCCTTTTAAAACTGGAGCAGAGTGTCCAACTTCTCTCGTGCTTCTTTTTAAATCCATTGCTACTACTACCTCTTCAAGGGTTGCATCTTTTTTTTCTAGTTTAATAGCAATTGCATTAGCGTCTTTTACTTTTACTTGTTCCGTACCAAAATTTACAGAACTAATTACCAATACATCTCCTTTGTTTGCATTAATAGAAAAGTTTCCGTTGGCGTCAGTTGTTACGCCTCCTTTTTTCCCTTTCACCACAATGGATGCACCTTCTACAGGCTTGCCATCTTGGCCTATAACTTTACCAGTAATGGTTTGCCCCATTGAAATCAATGGTGCTAGCATAAATAGTAAAGCAATAAACCTAATTGTAAATTTTTTCATAATTAGTTTTTTTGTTTTATGTTTTAGTTTGGTTGTTATTTCCTATTTAACATTTCAATAACATACTAAAAGTAGAGCAATTTTTTAGAATAATCGCAAAATCTGCACTATTTTTTTTAAACGGCGATTTTAATCTCAGCAGAAAAAATTATAAATGTTTACTATATAATTAACATTGTGAAATAATATTTTAGTAAAACAATTTTTATTTTGTGGGTTATTGAATTATAAAATAAAAAAAGTAGATTTTTGCTGATTTTTTTAGGGTTTTAATCCTTGTTTTTTGCCATGCTGTTCAATAAAAATACCATTTATATAAAATCGTAGTTTATTTATATCTACGAATAATTTCTTATATAATTTTACTTGAAAATCCTTAGGGTCAAAATAGGGTTTTGCTTAGGTTAATTTTTTTATTGCTTGAATGCATCATTGTTTTAAATGAGTTGTTTTTGATGGAAAGAAATGGTAAATGTATTTCCGTTTGCATTTTTTTTTAAAAGAAAAATTATGAAATCCTTATTACTGCTAACAATAGCCCTATCAATAAACTTTGTAGTTTTTTCTCAACAAATGACTGCTAGACCATCTATAAATGCAAAAAAAATAGCTACTGGAATTAAGATAGATGGCAAACTCGATGAAGCGGCATGGAAAGAAGCTTCACTAATAAAAGATTTAATTGAATTTAGACCCACGCCATTTAAGACAGAAGCATCAACAAACCGAACCGAAGCATTTGTAATGTATAACAACGAAGGTATTTATTTTGGCGGCAAATGTTATGAACAAACCATAGATAGTATTACAAGAGAACTCGTGGGTAGAGATGGATTTGGTAACAATGATTTTATTGGAATAAGTTTTGATACATACAATGATAAATTGAATGGATTCGAATATTTTATTACACCACTTGGCGAGCAATTTGATGCAAAAATATCGTCAACTAATAGTGGCAATAATGGAAACGAAGATTTTAGTTGGAATGCAGTATGGGTAAGCAAAGCCCTCATTGAAAAAGATGGTTGGAGTTTTGAAATGTTTATCCCATTTTCTGCCATTCGTTTTGGAAAAAGTAAAGAACAAAATTGGGGATTAAATGTATTTAGACGAAGAATAAAAACTGGCCAATCATTTGCCTGGGCAAGTATCAATCCACAAATAAATGGCGCTCTTACACAAGAAGGATTTTGGAATGGCTTGACTGATATAAAACCCCCACTCCGATTACAATTCTCGCCATATGTTTCTTACTATGCTACTACTTTTTCTAAAGTGCAACCTGGCGAAAAGAAAATAGTACAACAATTTAATGGAGGTATGGATGTAAAGTATGGCATAAATCAAGCTTTTACTTTAGACATGGCAGTAATACCAGACTTTGGACAAGTACAAACAGACAACAGGGTTTTAAATCTTACTCCGTTTGAACAACAGTATAACGAACAACGTCCATTTTTTACAGAAGGGTTAGATTTATTTAGCAAAGGAGATTTATTTTACTCGAGAAGAATAGGAAAGGAACCTTTGCAAGCTACAGGATATGATTACTATAATCAATTAAATGCAGATGAAGATATTATTAAAGACCCTCAAGAAACAAAAATTGTGAATGCTACAAAAGTGAGTGGCCGTATGCAAAATGGGTTAGCAATTGGGATTTTAAATGCAATAACAACACCCCAAAGAGCTACAATACAAAATAATGTTACAGGCGAAGAAAGAAAGATTGAATCATTTCCGCTAACAAATTATAATCTATTTGTGCTAGATAAAACTTTAAAACATAACAGTAGCATAAGTTTGGTAAATACGAGTGTAATAAGAAACGGAGGAGAATATGATGCCAATGTAACGATGGGTTTATTTGACTTTAATGACAAAACAAATAAATGGAATTTTGGAGGCAAAGCTGGAGTAAGTAATTTGATTGGAGCGGCAGAAAAAGGAAAAACGATAAGTGGATATACACAAAGTATTTATTTTGGAAAAACAAGTGGCAGGTTTAATTTCAATATTAATAGCAATTATGTAGATAAGAAATTTGACAAAAGTGATTTGGGTTATCAGCAAAATAATAATTTTTTGGAAAATGGTTGGTTTGCAAGTTATAGCATAAATAAACCCAAAGCATGGTATAACAGGTGGAGGATAAATACTTATGGTTTTATAAGTAGGTTAGCTTCGCCTATTGACCCATTGAAACAGCCTGGACATATGTTTCAAGATTTTCTTTTTGGCGGGAATTTTTCTATTCAATCTAAAAAACTATGGGATTTTTTTACGAACATAAATTATAGATTAGAGGCAAATGATTATTACGAACCAAGAAAAACTGGAAGAGTATTTAAAAGAGGTGGTCGTTCGAATTTGTACATGTATATAAGTAGCAATGAAGCAAAAAAATATTCCTTTCAGCCAGAAATTGGTGTTCAATTTGTAAATCAATTTGAAGGGTCCTATAATTACAATCTTGGATTGTTACAAAAAATAAGACTCAATAAAAAGTTTTCGATAGAACACAGTATCTATTTATCTGGCAATAAAAACCAGGCAGGTTATGCAACTAAAGATACAGCTGATAATATATTTTTTACAAGAAGAAATGTTAGTACCATTCAAAACACTATTGCGGCAAAGTATAATTTTAATAACAAGATGGGCATTTCTTTAAATATAAGACATTATTGGAGCGGTGTAAATCCATTGGAGTTGTATTTATTAAATCCGAAAGGATATCTAGAGAAAACCAATATGATTACCATACCACCAAATGATTTTTCGCAAAACTATAATTCATTTGGATTAAACATGGTTTATACTTGGCAGATTGTAAATGGCAGTTTTTTAAATATTGTGTGGAAAGATGAAGCTAATGAATTTATAAGAGCCGATTATGAAAAAAATTACTTCAAAAACATTGATAGAACCTTTTCTGTAAATAATGCTAATACCCTATCAGTAAAGCTAATATATTTTATAGATTATTTAAGTTTAAAGAAAAAGTGATGATTTTTGTTGGCGAATTTGCAAAAGAAAACTAAAGAAAAATCATTCTATTTTTATCGTTAAGTCTTTTAGTAAATGATTGGTATTAAGTTATTTTTGAAAAAACCGAATATTTCCTTAGTTTTATACTGAAGTTAGGCTTCAAACCCATTATTTACTAACCATAAATTTAAATTATCATGGCAGGAAAATTAACAGCGTATTGCATGAAAACGAAAGAAAAAAATGTTCCAATGCAAGATGCGGTAATCACAAAAACAAGTCGTGGCGGCTATATGGCACAAGGCAACGACGGTAAAGGAAATAAAATGACAACTATGCTTGGCGAAGCTAGAGCTTTGGAAGCGGTAAAAGATGGTGTAGCTAAAAAGGGCTGGTAAGCTAAATTTTTAGACCTATCTGCCGACAGGCAGGCTTAAGATATTGGCGGCTCTTTTTGGGTCGCCTTTTCTTTTGTGTACAGACAACAGAGTTATAGACATTAAATTTTAGAGAATTCTGCAATCTTATTTTTACTATACATGCGGGCTTCTTCAATTGTAAACAGTTTAGCCTGACTTACATTTAAAAGATGTTGCTTTCTCAAATCATCAACAGCTTTTGTTGACATTATTTTTGCTTTCGAAGATTCGATTTTTTTCATCTCAATATATTTATTTGAATAAATATCCTTATTTTTTTTGATACTCCACCGCCTTACTCAAAAATTTAAATATACCCGTCATCGTTTTTATATCTTCTACCACCAATATTCCATTTTTACCTACTTGTTTTAATTTAGCCTTATTTGTGCCCACTTGTAAAAACTGTAGCACTTTATTAAATGTTTCACTTTGAAAATATGGCGAATCAGGATTAGAAACAAAGAAACATTTGAGCATTTCATTTTTTAAGAACATGCGCTCAAAGCCAAGCTCTACCGCCATTTTGCGGCAGCGCACGGTTGTAAATAAATCTTCAACTTGATGTGGTATTGGGCCAAACCGATCTTGCATTTCTGTATGAAACGCTACCAAATCTTCTTCTGTATCACAATTGTCTAATCGGCTATACAAGGATAATCTTTCAGTAATACTTTCTACATAACTATCTGGAATTAGAATTTCTAAATCGGTATCAATAGAGCAATCTTTTACAAAATCATCTTGCTGTTGTATCTCTTCTTTAAACAAATCTCTAAACTCATTTCGCTTTAATTCCTTCACCGCTTCGTCTAATATTTTTTGATACATTTCAAAACCAATTTCTGCAATAAAACCACTTTGCTCACCACCAAGCATATTTCCTGCTCCACGTATATCAAGGTCACGCATCGCTATTTGAAATCCACTCCCAAGATCGCTGTATTGCTCAAGTGTACTCAACCTTTTTCTGCTGTCTGTAGGTAAAGTGCTCATAGGCGGTGCAAGCAAATAACAAAATGCTTTTTTATTACTTCGTCCTACACGCCCACGCAACTGATGCAAATCGCTCAAGCCAAATTGGTGTGCATTGTTTACGATAATCGTATTTACGTTTGGAATATCCACTCCACTTTCTACAATATTTGTACAAACCAACACATCGTATTTTTTATCCATGAAATCCAAAATCGTATCTTCCAATTGGTCACCATCCATTTGCCCATGTGCATATGCTATACTCACATCTGGACAAAGGCCTTGTATCAAACCCTTCATTTGCGCCAAATCTTTTACACGATTGTGTATGAAAAAAACTTGCCCACCTCTTTCTACTTCGTAATAAATAATATCCCTAATGGCATCTTCATTAAACACTGTTACTTCTGTTTGTATAGGTTGCCTATTGGGTGGCGGCGTGTTTATGATACTCAAATCTCTTGCACCCATCAAACTAAACTGTAACGTACGTGGAATAGGCGTTGCTGTGAGTGTTAGAGAATCAACTGTTGTTCTTAACGTCTTTAATTTTTCTTTTGCAGCTACGCCAAATTTTTGCTCTTCATCAATAATCATGATGCCAAGGTTTTTAAACTTTGCGTCTTTGCCCAACAAAGAATGTGTGCCAATGATGATATCAATTTTTCCTTCGGCTAATTTTGTAAACGTATCTTTTCGTTGTTTAGCAGTTTTAAAACGATTTATAAAATCTACATTTACTGGAAAATCTTTTAAACGCTCTGTTATTGTTTTATAATGCTGATAAGCCAAGATGGTTGTTGGTACTAGTATAGCAGCTTGTTTACCATCGCACACAGTTTTAAATGCAGCACGTATAGCAATTTCTGTTTTACCAAAACCCACATCGCCACATACCAATCTATCCATGGGCTGCGGTTTTTCCATATCTCTTTTTACATCTTCACTTGCCTTGGCTTGGTCGGGCGTATCTTCATAAATAAAACTGGCTTCCAATTCTGTTTGCATATAATTATCTGGACTATGTGCAAACCCTTCTAAACTTTTTCGCTGTGCATATAGTTTTATGAGGTCGGTAGCAATATCTTTTACTTGCTTTTTGGTTTTGTCTTTTAATTTTGCCCACACATCGCTACCCAATTTATTCATTTTGGGTATGCTACCTTCTTTACCACTGTACTTACTTATTTTGTGTAACGATGAAATATTTACATACAACAAATCACCATCCTTGTATTGTATGCGCACGGCTTCTTGCATTTTTCCATTAGCATCTATCTTCTGCAAACCGCTGTAAACGCCCACTCCATGGTCTATATGGCTTACATAATCTCCCGGTTGTAGCTCACGAAGGGTTTTTAAAGTAAGCGCTTTGTTTTTACTAAAAGCTTGCTTTACTTTATACTTATGGTAGCGTTGAAAAATTTGATGGTCAGTGTAACAAACAATTTTTAAATCATCATCTATAAAACCTTCGTGTATAGAAAAAGGTATGGGTGTAACTTGTATTTCTGCTTTTAAATCCGTAAAAATTACATGAAGTCTTTCTAGCTGTTTTGGATTATCGGCAAAAATGAAAATGTTGTATTCTTTTTTTTCAAACTCTTGTAAGTTTTTTATTAGTAGGTCGAACTGCCTATTAAATGATGGTTGTGGCTTCGTCTCGAATTTATGAACTGTCAGGCTGAGCTTGTCGAAGCCGGGTTGATTTAAGTCGAGTTCGTTTTCTAATAGCACCGCCTTCGACAAGCTCAGGCTGACACTATTATTATCAAACGAATTTCCAAAAAAGGCCTTTTTCCCAATCTCAACAATATGCCTTTCCGCTATTTCCCTTTCCAACGTTTCTGCATTCACAAAATCTTTTGCGTTCAAATCTTTTATGAATAAAGAATCATTATTATTTTCATCTATTTCTTTAAATGTAAAAATGGCAACGCCTTCCGTTTCGTCTTCTATTTTTTCTTTTATAAATTCCCAATCTTCCATCCACACTACAGTATTCTCTGGCAAAAATTCTATCAACGAAACTTTTTCTCCAGTTTCAAATTGTGTTTCTACATTTGGTATAATATTTACTTGCAATAATTTTCTTTCGCTCAATTGTGTTTCAGGGTCAAAAATGCGAATGCTATCCACATCATTGCCAAATAACTCAATACGGTAGGGCTTTTCATTTCCAAAACTATAAATATCAATAATACCACCACGTATAGCAAACTGCCCAGGCTCATACACAAAATCTGTTTTGGTAAAACCGTGCTCAATAAATTTTTGCAGCATCGTTGTTACATCCAATACATCGGCTTGTTTTATGCTAATGATGTTTTCCGATAAAGTTTTTGATAAAACAACTTTTTCAAAAATGGCTTCGGGATATGTAACAATAATCTTACGAGATTGATCTAAAGATTTTGCTTGAGTAAGCTTAGTTAAAGCTTCCGTACGAAGCATTACATGGCTGCTATTTAAAAGCTGATAATTTTTTTTATTTTTAAAAGAGGAAGGGAAATAAAAAATATCTAATGCACCAGTAATATTTTCCAAAGAATTATGAAAATAGGCAGCTTCTTCTGCATCTCTTAAAATAACTAAATGATTGCTGTGAGAAGTTGCTTCGTGTGCATATACAGCTGCAAGAATAAATTGAGATGCGCTTCCATTAAGACCTTTGAGATGTAAATGCTGCGTTTTAGGCAATAAAATGCCCTTCGCAATTTTATTTATGCGGGTATCATTTTTGTACATGCTCATCAACACATCTGCATTCATATTCCGTGGCAAAGATAGAGGCAAATAGGCAAATGAGAAAATTGGAAAATATGCAAATGTAAAAATATGTAGAAGTGTAAAAATGAGCTTTCTAAAATTTACAGCTCACGAATATATTTAGGATAATTAGGAGAATGATTATTGGTTACAAAACTTACTAGGTAAATATCATCTTCTATGTCAAAAACAATGTACCAACTCGTTTTGCTGTTGTGTTTATACTTGCAATAATATTTACCGTATCTTTTATTATGAGTGAGTTTTCTTTTTTGGTTTGGGATATCCAAAATAAAATCCAATATTTTATCTACATACTCTAGTGAACTTTCAAAAAATCCAAAATATTCTTTATCGTAAAGTACATTTATTAATTCCGTTATGTAATCAGAAACTTCGGGTTTTGATACTACTTGCTGTCCCATAATTCTTTCAATCTTTTATGTACCCTAGTTCTCAATTCCTCTACTGATATTGCGTCTTCACATCTTTTTTGAAAGTCCGTTTTTGCTATAAGTCCAATATCTTCAAACATAGAAACTACCTGCTTATGTTTGCGCACATCTACAGTTATATGAGTGAGTTTTCCTTGTAGGTTTTTTTTTGTAGTAATACCTGCTATTGCCGCCATTGTATTTTGTTTTTTCAGACTATAAAGATACTACAATTTTTATTTTGCTCCCTTTAGATTCCCAGAATTTCTTAAATTATTATAATAAATTTGGTATTTTAAAAAATATATCATGAACCTTAAAGTTTTACAAGATAGCAATGGTAAAAACACGGGTGTGTTTATTACAATGGAAGAGTGGAACTTGATAGAAAGTACTTACCCTGATATTAATAACCTAAGCAAAGAATTACCTCAATGGCAAAAAGATATTATTGATACCAGACTTGACGCTATTGCAAAAGATCCACAAAGATTGAAGCCAATTGAAAACCTTTTTGAAGCAACGAATAAAGTTTAAAACTTACCTTTAAGCATAATTATAAAAAAACCTACAATTAAGCTTGTAGGTTTTTGTTATTTCAGATTGTAAATTTATTAGTTTGTTTTGTAAAAAAATTCACCTGACTGATAGGTAAGAACAGTCATTTGCATATCAGTAACTGTACCATCTAATTGTTTAATATAAGAAAAATTTCCTCTTCCTATACGAATACCTACACGAGCATTCAATGGAATATCTGCAAACAATTCACTGGTTAATGTATAAGCCCCATTATCATCTACCATCACACCGTTTGCCTCTCTATTTGGGTAGCTGGTTTTTAATGTCTCATTTCCAAGTCCATTTGGATCATATTCAACATATACGAAAACCCCATTTTGATTCAAAGAATCTTTATTCCATGTAAAAGTATAAGATGGTTTTAATGTAGTTCCCCTCACGTATTGCCCCGAAGTGGAAGTTAAACCTTCTTCAAAATTATTTGAACAAACAAAAACATTTGGGCTGTAACCTCCATTATAGTCTATTGCTGTGTCACCAACAAATGAAGCCGCAGCACCTCTATGCAGTTTCAAACTTAATTGAGTGCCAAATAGTTTTCCAGCTTCGCTCCATTTAAAATTTCTGTTATAACCATAAACTTCTCCGGGTTTCATTATATTGGGCTCAACTTTTACACCATTGAAGAAACTAGTTTGCCCAGCTTCATTTTGTTGTGATTTTTTTTCCAAAAACGTCCCATTAATTTGAACTTGAAAATATGTTTCAAAATCCGTATTGCCGAGACCAGTATTGGTCGCAATCAAAAAATTACCAGATGTATTGTTATCCGTTGAAAATTTGTAAAGAGATTCGAAAGTTGGAAGATCTTTACGAACAACATTTTTTTCAAATTGCTCAGCGTTTTTATTTTTATTACAAGATACCAATGCACTAAACAATGCGATTGTTAATATTATATTTTTCATGATTTATTTATTTAAAAGTTTTTAATTGCATATTTGATTTCCCGCCCCAAAATATTCTGGTTGCATCGTAATATAGGTTGGTCCGTATTGGCCGAACGTCATAGATTTAGTCCAGAATAATCTAACAGGTTTTAGGCCATTTGCAGTTTGTGCTTGCAAGCAAGCACCACTGCAGCCATCATATTGTGAAAAGATGATTTCATAGCCTGCATTCAGTGGTGCATCCATAATTACTTCGTAGCCAGAAGCAGCTGAATTATTAGACCAAAGTTTAGAGGAAACAGCTTGAGTTACTAAATTTCTCAATTTAACTTCGGTAAAACGTAAATTGGTATTTTGGTACAAAGAAGTGCTACCGTTATTAACCCCCGGATTGTTGCCGATCCTAGGACCTGTTCCGGTACAAGTTGAAGCCTGCGGCCAGCTAATAGTCCAATTAGGACTTAGAGATACACGAATTTGCTTGGTGGTAGGTGAAGGGGCAGGAGGACCACTTTGTTGATTACATTTTTTACTAGATAGCACTACGCTAAAAAGAAGTAATACAAATAATAATCTGTATTTGTTAGGTTCGGAATTTAATTTCCGAAATTTCGGGGGGGGGGGGGGGGGGG
>JAYTLA010000052.1:0-20421 GCA_043729825.1 Ferruginibacter sp. | reverse complement strand
TGCTTTGCAAACTAAAATGGAAATGTAAGGAAGTGTGAGCAGGGTTAAGTATCTAAAAAAAATAATGATAACTTTAGAGCATTATCTCGGACAACAATATATAAAAACATACATCCTTAAATTATACAAAAAAAATGACGCACAAATTTGTGCGTCATTTTAAGATACAATATTAGGGTTTTAATTCTTTAAAAACTTCATTGTAACTACTTGTCCAGTATTGTTTTTAATGGTAAGCAAATACATACCACTGCTTAATTTTTCAACTGGTATATAATTTAATTGTGTTCCTTGCGAATAGGAAATATTTTTGTTGTACAATAGCTGCCCAATCATATTGCTTATGCTAGCAGAAGCAGCACCTGTTGATGGGGATGTTATAGAAAACAACAATTGATCATTTACAAGAGCATATTGTAAAGCAATTTCAAAATCTAGTTTACCATTTTTTAAAGTAATGATATTGCTTATTTTTTTACGCCCATCTAATGATATTGATATTAAACGATAATAATTTACGGAGGCTATTACATTTTTTTGTACAAAGCTGTAAGTATTGCCAATGCAATTTCCAACAGCATTTGTAACAAATATTGTTGTAAAATTTCTACCGTCAGTACTGTATTGCAGTTCAAATGCATCGCCTGCACTTTCGCAAGTTGTTTTCCATTGCAAAGAGCTATTGTTATTTACCAAAGAGCCATTAAATGATTGTAGCACGATAGGTACTACACTTGCTACCTCCCCAAAAGTAAATGGACTAAAGCTGCTAATTGCATTTTTTACAATGAAGTTACCCACGCCATCAGTACCATTGCCATCTCTACCTATATCATCCCAATCAATAGTATTAAAATGTGCAACCTTTGCTAGAGCAGGATTTACTATACTACCTGCGTTGTAGTAAAACTTTATGTTAGGGTTATCTGCTCCAGTTTTATCAATATTCCAATATTCTTTTGTGCTCACGGCATAACCAGGAAAAGCAGCTGCGGTAGCAGCATTAATGGTTAAATTGCTATAAACTTGTTTGAAATATTGTACGGTAAAATCACTTGCAGAGGTTAGGCCACTCATTTCTACAGGCGCATATTGTTTTGCTTGCCCTACAGGAAAAAGGAATGTAGCTACTGAAGGATTTACTTTACGAACTTTTCCATCAATATAACTTGAGGCACTACCACCAGTTATTGTAGCCGCTGCATCTACAATTAATGTAGTAGCAGGCGTTAATACAATTACACCTTTTGTTAGATTTACATTTCCTGCAATTCCTACTGTTCCATTTATGATTACAGTATCTCTAGCAGGAGTTGTAATGTTTACCGTTAACTCAGTTAAAGTGCTACCTGTCTCAAATACCAATGTACCAGGGTTAATAGCACTAGTAATTGATTTGTTCATAATAATCGTACTCGCATTAGAAGAGATGGTTCCTACTTTAATAGGATCTGTAAGTACAATACCATTTTTTACAATAGCCATTTGTGCATTATTTAATATCAATCTAGTTATTGTAGGCGTGCCAGCTACTTTTTGCAATAAACTTAAGCCACCACTAGTATTATTGCCAAGCGTTATTTTTGAATTTGCTGCCAATGTAATATCTACATTATTTAAAACAGTTGTATCTCTAATTAGCCTAAAAAGATTGAGTTCGCTACCTTGAGTTGAAATAAACTGAGCGCCGCTTCCTGCCATGCTTAATGTATATCTGTTTGCAGAACCTGTAGTGCTATCTTCAGTTACAGCAGCATTCATCATTGTTAGATTTCCTTTTAATGAAATTGTAGAAAACGGTGAAGCAGCTCCATTAGAATTTATTGTGCCATCATATACAAGATTACCATTTACAGTAGTAATTCCTGTCTTCAAATATTTAAGACCATCTTTTAATATTAGGTGATGATAAGCGGCAGCATTTATTTTTACGGTATCTGTAGTAGCTGTTCCATTAAAATTATAATTTACAGTACTGCCTGTAGCAAGGCTACCAAAGGTTGGTGCTACTCTGCTTCCTATTTCTAGTGTGCCAAAGTTTTTAACATCTACTAAAGTGGTACTCTTTATTGTGTCTGTAATTGTTGTAGTAACAGTAGTAGGGTTTATACCATCACCAATTATTAATTTGCTGCCAGTACCACTAATATCCCAATGTGCTGCTGGTACTGCTGTTGCTCTGTTTACCACATTAAATAATTGATAAGGGCTCGTAAAATTTGTTGGAGCTGCACCACTACCATCGTTTACAATTCCCCAAGTGGCAAGTACACTTAAATTGCCACTTGGTTGGCTGTAAAAATTTTGAACAATTCCTGCATTCACATTTACAACAGCATTGGGCGCACCTCCACCTGCACATGTTACTGTACCTGTAAACGCACCAGCAGGAGCAGTAGCCGCAATACGCAAGTATAAAGTTGTGGCAGCTAAAGTTGCTGAAGTATAATTTACATTTATTCCTACTGAAGAGAAAGAAATATTATCAGTAGAAACTTCTACACCTGCACTTGGAGTAATAGAAATATCACTTGGGAAACCAGTTAAATTAGCGCCAGTGATTGTAAAGCTTTGACCTAATGAAGCAACACCTACTGAAGTAGACAATGAAAACGAAGTAGGGCTTGGAGATAAAGTAGGAGTAGAAACAATACAACTAAAAATAGCTGAGGCTAAATTGCGTGGAACGGGAGCAGTTGTTGTTAAAAAATCATTGTTGTTGTTATCTGTATCTTGGCAACCATTATTTTTTCTTACACTTCCTTGTACGTTGGTAAGTGCTACACCATTGTTTGCTGTTACCCCTCCTTCTGCATTGTTAGATACACCATAAGATACCACATCTATCAAGAGGGCATTTGGTAGTGTACAAAGCGTAGCAGTAGCACCACATCCTACAGAAGTTGCTTGATTGGCTAAAGCTATTTTTCCTGAAGCTGCTGCCATGTTAATGGTTGTATTTACTAAATCTGGCGTAACAGGTAAAACTACCCCAACTGTACCAACTGTACCCAATTGCACCAATAAATAACCACCTGCAGGTATGCTTGTTCCTGCCGGAAATGCATAAACACTTGTAAAATTTCCTGTAGCAGAACCATACTGCAAAGAGTATCCTGTCAATAATTGAGTAGAGATACTTACATTATGAAGCTCTACATAATCATTTTTGTAAGTAGGAGTTCCGGTTGTAACACCGCCACCACTATACACTTGGCTAATTACTACTGTTGTTGATTGGCTATTTGCATTTGAACAAGCTATCAATAAAAGGAGGGTAAATATTTTATTCATAAATTAAAAATTAAGCAGCAAAAGTGCACTTAAAATTTGATTTATATTCGTTTAAAATATTAACTAATTATAAACAGCGTTATTAAGATATTAGTAAAATAAATAAAGTGGTATTTTTGTAAAAATGATACAATTGAAAACTTTCTTATTCCTAGTCATCTTTACCATTTTTGGTAATGTATTATTTGCTCAGTCACATAAAGATAGCTTGCCAAATTATCAGCTGATACCAACTGTACCGCCTTTTAAATTAATAATGTCGCCAGATAGCGTGGTATTTATAAAAGACCATCTCAAAAAAAAGAGAGCAACCATTATAATGGTTTTCAGCCCCGATTGTGATCACTGTGTACGTTCTACAGAAGACTTACTAGCGCATTACAATTTATTTAAGAAAGTACAAATTGTAATGGCAACCTCGCTTGGTTACAGCCATGTAAAAAAGTTTTATACAGATATTAAGCTCATAGATTATCCCAATATAAAAGTAGGATACGATACTAGTAATTTTCTTGGTACATTTTACGAAGTGCGAAGTTTCCCTGCTATTTTTTTATATGATAAGAAAGGGAATTTTAAAAAAGCATTTGATGCAAATGCAAAGTGGGAAACGATTGCAGCAGCTCTTTAGTATTTATTAAATTGTTGGTTCCAGCCTGCTCTATTACCAATAGATACATGAATATTGTAAATGCCACTACCCAAATTTGTAATAGGAATAATAATATTTTTTGTATTAGAAGCTAGCCTTAGTTTCGAATAAATGACGCCCGAATTAATACGTTGTATATAAATGGAAATTACACCATCAATTGTTCCATTTCCTACATATTTTAAATGAAGAAATTCTCGTGCAGGTAAAGGATATATGAGCCAAGTGTTTTCGGTAACATTAAGCGTTACTGGTATTGGTAATGTGGTTTCAAACAACGAATCTTTTAGGTTTATCTTCAATCGGTAATATATTTTTTCGCCTGTTATCGTTTTATCGTAGTAACTAATAATGTTTTTAAAATAAATGTTATTATTTTGTTTTGTAAAAATATCTGTAAAAAAAGTATTGTCTCTACTGCTTTGAAGTGTATAAGAAACAGCATTTTTGTATAAATGTTGCCACTGTAACAAAACTGCTCTTTTATCTTTTTCATATGTGGCTGCAAGAGGAGTGTTTTTTTGAGCCATAGCATAAGAATACAATGCTAACAGTAAAACTAGGGATAAAATATTTTTCATTTTTGGATTTGAATAGGCTTTAAAATTATAAAGCTTTTTCTTATAGAAGCGTTAAAGTCGAAATAAAATTAAAATGTTCTTGCATGTATGCTTGATTATGCCTCTTAGCAATGCACTCATGTGGAGAAGTTGCTAGAAAGAAGTACCTACTATAAAAGCATTTTTGTGAAATAAATGATTTGCTTTAATTATTTTGTGGGATATTAATTTCAAAAATGCTAACAATTGCTCTTTATGCATCAACTATAAAGAGGATTAAAATATATCTAATTAAATTGCAGGTAAAAAAAACATATTTAAAATGTCGAAACATGCTCTAAGAACTACGATAGTTTATCTGTCGCTCACTATTTGGTTTGTTGTTAATGTAGCATTTGCTCAAGCACAACCTACAGCAGAGCAGGCAGCAAAAAAGCTTTCCCCAAACGAAATGCCAGGCAAATTATTTGGTTTAACTATCGATGAATCTTCTTTAGATGAACATACCCTAAAAATGGATGCCCCAAAACTGATTGAAAATATACTTTCAGAATTGCGAAAAATAAAAGCAGCACAACCAAACAATAATGCACTAACGGTGCGTATTGTACTTCCCATTGGCTGCGAAAGTGGGGGAGATTGTGACCCAAGCGAAACCAAGCTCACCAATAAATTAGATAAAAAATATTTAGATTTAATACAACAAATAAAAAGCGAGGGCTTAGCATTTGTAATGGCAGAATTGGTGGACTCAGACATTGAATCATCTACAAAATGTTTTACTGCATTAGACGAAGCAAAAAGTGTGGCAGCATATTTAGAACGTACAAAAAAAATGTATGAAAAACTAGGCAAGTATGTAGATATTTGGGAAATAGGCAACGAAGTTAATGGCGATTGGTTTGGAGGAAGTGTAATAGGAAATGTAAAAAATGAAAAAAGAAGAAAAATTGTAGTTGGTCAGCTAAAAGCAGCATATGATTTTTTAAGTGCTAAAAAATTAGAGATAGAAAGGAACAATCAACTATTAAAAAAGGAAGATAAATTTCCAAGAACGGCTATTACTTTTTATTTTAATGGCGATGGTAAAAAAAGAAACAGTTATGAAAACATAAATGATGGCATGCTAAGATGGATAAGAGGAATTGGAAACCATTTCATTGATAAAAATAATAAGAAAATTACTTTTGCAAATCTCGATTATTTATTGGTAAGCTATTACCCCGATGATAATTTTTACGAACCCAATGGCGATGTGAGCGACTACTCAATTCAAATAAATTTAACTCCAAAAGAATGGGTAGAAATTTTTGATACCATAAGAACAAATTATAGCAGCAATACAAAATTTGGCCTTGGCGAAATGGGCTCGCAATGCTATTTCCCCAAAAAAATAATAAGCAATAAGCCACTAAACGATTGTAAGACCATTCGTATTGATTTATTAAAAAATGGCCGAAACCCTTGCGATACCTACGATGCAAAGGGCGAAATAATAGAAACCAGAAAATGCCCTTGTTGTTTAACAGCACAAGCAAAAGTGATGAAAGAATATTATATTGAATTAGATAAACAAATATCTGATGAAATGAAAACCAACAATAATTTTAAGAACGCTGATAGATTTATTGGAGGATATTTTAATTGGTATTACAGTGTGGATGTAATTAATAAAATGGCAAACGGAACTTCAGAAGATAAATTGCAAGCAGAAAAAGTGAGGGCTGCAATTATTGAAGCGTATAAGAATTTTGGCAAATAGGAGAGGAGCCAAAATTATTGATTTAATCTGATTTTACTTTGACACATATAGATGTAGGTAAGAACGCTGTAAGACTTGAGATTTATTATCGTAAAAATGTTACAAAGTATAAAGTGAAAGTAAAATACTGTCTAAAAAAATTAGATTAGAAAATAGGTTTTAGTAAATTTGAAATACTGATAATGCTTAATCAATAAACAGAAAATGAAAAAGATACTCTCTATTGTTTTTATTACTTTCCATTTTATTTCGTTCGGACAAAATTATAGATATACCACTACACTTTTTCCATCTTCAACTACCACAAACAATGTTGTGTATGGGGCAGCTCCATTTATTAACGGAACATTTTATACCGTTGAATCTAGTACCACCATCAAAAATTTGTTGATGGATATTTATCAGCCAACAGGCGATGCTCTTGCACTTAGACCTGCAATAATTTTTGCACACTCTGGTGGTTTTTTAACTGGCAATAAAAGTGTAGATGATATGAAAGCACTCTGCGATTCGTTTGCTAGAAAAGGATATGTAACTGCGTCTATCGATTACCGACAAGGATTTAATTTGGTTGGCAATACGGCCATGCACTCCACACGTGCCGTGTATAGAGGCTTACAAGATGGAAGGACTGCGGTAAGATATTTAAGAGCCAACGCTTCTTTGTACGGCATAGATCCAAATAAAATTTATTTTGTAGGAAGTAGTGCAGGAAGTTTTATTGCATTACACACTATCTATTTAGATGCTGTTTCAGAAATTCCTGCTCAAGCTGGTGTTGTAAATTACACCAATCTTACTTTTCCTTTTTCGCATACAGCACCAGATTTAGGTTTGCTAGATATTGGAAATAATTTAACGTATAATGGTAAACCCGATGCAGTAATTTCATTATGGGGTGCTATTCAAAATACTAATCTTATAACAGTAAATAATAACACACCTGTTTTTCTAGTACATGGCACTTCTGACCCAACCGTACCATTTAATACTGGTAGTCCATTTGGATATTCTTCTTTACCTACAACCGACGGCAGCAATCCTATTAATACAAAACTAGATGCATTGGGACTGACCAACAAAGAAACTTATTTTGTAACTGGGCAAGGGCACGAATTTTACGGTACAAGCAATGGTACTTGGAGCAGTGGCACTGGAGGTAATGCTTACCTACCTATCATTGTAAATAAATCAGCACAGTTTTTATGGAACCAACATAAACCCTTAGCAAATTATACTTGGACACAAAATTTACTTTCCGTTTCATTTACCAATACGAGCACAGGCGGCCTTGACTGGTGGTGGGATTTTGGCGATGGTACATTTAGTAATGATCAAAACCCCACACATACATATGCAGCCATAGGTAATTATCAAGTAAAATTATATATTGAAAACAATGTTAAGAGCTGGAATGAAATTACTAAATCAGTATCATTGGTAGCGCAGCCAGCACTTCCATTAACATTGCTGGATTTTAGTGTTGCACTTCAAGAAAATAAATCTAAATTAAAATGGACAACCACAAATGAAATAAATACCAATAAATTTGAAGTAGAGTATAGCACAAATGGTATTGAATGGAAAAGTATTGGAACTGTAATTTCTTTGAATGCAATAGGCACAAACAATTATAATTTTATTGATGTAAATCTTAATTATGGCACAAATTATTATCGCTTAAAAATGATTGATAATGATAGCAGATATACCTATTCTCTTATAAGAACTATTGATGTAAGTAAAGTAAATGCAAGTTTTGTAATTGCACCAAACCCTGCCGCATCTGCTACAAAAATTTATTGCAACACTGCCATTTCAAATGCTACAATTTTTATTTATAATGCACAAGGCAAGCAAGTGTATAGGAATATTTACCATGGCACTCTGCTTAATAAGTTTGACATCAATACAACTAATCTTTCTAAAGGGGTATATGTAGTGAGTATAAAAACTGCAGAAAGTATATATAATTTGCGACTTGTTGTTTTTAAGTAAAATAGGAAAGTGTTTTTAACGAATTCAAATTTAAAAAAAAAATTATCGTGCTCCTCTACTGTGTGTATATAAACACAATAATATGCAGATGTGGAAGTTATATTTATTAAGAAAAGAATTTGAATTGGTTTGCTAAGAAACCAAAAGTTTTTTTCTTAATAAATATAGCTTAGAAAATGGTGCCATATCTTTACGCTCCCATGCTTCCTTGTATTTTATTCTTTTATTAATATTGTAAATATCTTTATGCTTCTTCTTTATGAAAATGGGGTCGATATTTTTTCTTGAAGGAAAGTCAGTAGGGTCGTAATACATCCAAATATTTTTCAGTAAATACATTTCTTTGTTGATAACAATATTTTCTAATTTCTTACAAGCGCTAGTCATCATTTATTTGTTTTTATCAGGATCTACACTTTCTCCATAATTAATATAGCTTTTAAACATGAAGTTTAATATTTGATAATTATTTTATGATTTATTTTTCTCTCCTGCTATTGTTGCTTTTGATGTAAAAGACAGCAGTGTGAAAAAAAGTAGCTATAGCATTTTCTGAATTATTTAATTTTGCCCTGCAATCAGAACTCTAAAATACATTATTAATTATTTTAACATATAAATAACATGTAAGTTATATAAAATAAAAATATGTGATATGCCAGATTCGAAACAATATATTCTTTTTGGAAAATTGTTTAAAGACTTGCCAGCTAAGTTTTCGGCCAATGTGCCATTTATACTTGTACCAAGCAAAGTGGGTAACTATACTGTAGTTTGACAATTGCTTGTAAGCAATGAAAAAAATAGTGACAACATTTTAGCATATAATAATCCAAACAACAATTCAGCTTCTTTGAGTTATACAAATGTAAAGGCACTTGGAGTAAAGTTTACAAAATTTAATGCACAGCCTCGCACTTGAGTGTTAGATCTTTATTGGGCTAAATACGATAAAGATAAAGAAGCAAAGCAATTTATTGTAGTAACTTCTGACGATGGTCAAACATTTAATATTGTAAAAGTTATTGCTGCATCAAAAGGCTTATCGTATGGGTATTTGTTAGATAAAATAATAAATGGTACTGCCACAGTAAGAATAAAAGTAGAAACAGAAGATGGTAGATATTTATATTCAGTAAGCATTTTTAATAATAATATTTGTGATATAGGCTTTGATGTTTCGATTTATCCAAACCCAATACCTGCAAATGTTTCAGAGGTTTCGTTGCAGGCAAAAGCAAGGATTTTTAATGGAAAATTTAGTATTAAGATTACCAACTCAGCTGGCTGCGAAATGAAACGATTGGAGCTAAAATATAAAAATGCAATACAGATAAAAATAAAAACTGGATTTTTAATAACAGGCATATATTTTGTTACTTTGACAGGAGAAGATGGAAAAACAGTGGTACTTAAATTTGTGAAGCAATCAGAATATAATTAATAAAATTGGGTTTTAAAAAATTGAAAATTCAGAGTAGCTAATTGTAATGTTGAATTTTATTATTAATGCTTATTATTAAAAGTTGTATATTGTAAACGATATATGTTCTTATATCACTTGTAAATGTGTATAACAATGTTATGGTAGATTAACAATCTACTAAATTAAAATTCAAAATACAATTTTTATAAAATGAAATGGCTAGATACATTTTTTCGTTATATACTATTAAACTTAATTACAATTACTGTAACCATATCAGCCAATGCTCAGGCTACTCCTATCTTTGCCGACCCTGCAATAGGTTCATTTGTTATTACCAATTTAGCAGATGTTGCTCTAGATCCAGATATGTTGGTCCTTAATAACATTTATAAAATTAAGTTAGATGTTTTTAATAATAATCCAACAAATGCAATTCCGTTTAATACGGCATATGTTGATATAAATTTTGGCTCAAAGTTTATTTTAGATCCTGCATTTACTGTTAACCCTACAATTTTAAATAATTATTTAAGCAGTGCTCCATTAAATGCATATTTCACTTATACGTATATAACTACAGGTAGTCAACCCAAAATAAGGTGTACGATTTCTTCTGATTTACCAAGTAGTTTTAGTGGTCAATTTGTATTTCAAGTAAAAGCAAATACAGTCGGACTATCAAACATATCAAGCAATTTTTTTGTGGCAAATGCTAATCCAAGTTATGTACTCTCGGATGATAATTCTGGAAATAATCTTACTTCACTTCAATATACGATTACAAACATAGTGCCAGTTACCATTACTGATTTTAGGGCAACAAATAAAAAAGATTGTACAATAGATGTTAGTTGGGCAGTAGGGCAAGAAATAAATGTAGAGCGGTATGATGTAGAGTTTAGCAAAGACGGGAATAACTTTGTAAAACTAACTTCACTAATGGCAGAAAACAAAAACAATTATTCAGCATTAATACCTGTTACAGATCAACTAAGAGCTCACAGTTTATTCGTAAGATTAAAATCTGTAGATAAAGACGGCACGTACAAGTACTCTCCAATCGTTATTGTAAATGGTACTTGTAGCAATATGCAACTACAAAAAGTGTATTGTTATCCTAATCCAATAGCGAATGAAAAAGCTATTACCATAGCATCGAAAGGTGCATTATTTTCTGGCAGCTATTCATTACTTTTAATTGATGCAAGCGGTAAAAGTTTTATGCAAAAACAAATGGTAATGTATAATGTTTCTTCTTTTAAATTTACTATTGTCAATGAGCTTGCCGCTGGTAAATATTTTATTATTATGCGGAATGAGGATAAAACAATAAATGCTATTATACAGTTTTTGAAAGAGTAAGAAAGTAGAAACTTTACTTTCATTTTTACGCATTATTTTTTGAAAGCCACACTTTCCATCATCATACGCCTTTGTGTGGTCTTTGAACTGCAAAGCCCTGCTCCTTGTTTCGAGTCTCCTCGAAACGTACACTTCAATCTTCGCTTCAATCTATTGCACAGTAAAAGCCCAATAGAATTCAATTGTTCAGCGTAGCCCCGATGCCGAATAGGTTGGTACAGGTAGGAATGGATCCCGACACAAAGTGACGGGAGTAATGGATAGCGGGAAACTGAAGTTGAAAAATGGTATGTGGCTCATGCTCCTATAAATTAGACGTTAGATTTTATACACAAGACTATAAATTAATTTTCAATCTATTTTTTCTAATTATTGTTATAAAAAATAATAAGGAGGCTTCTCACTTAAAGCTGACGGGGTTTGGTATGTCTTCTTTAAATTATTGAAGTAATTGAGTATACCCCAACGAAGGCTATAAGCCCCGTTGGCGGTTGTGTAGGGAGTAAATTATATTTTTTAAAATAATTCCAAAATTGTTTTGCCTAATTCCTAACCACCAATTCCCAATTCCTTTAATTATCTTTACCAATAGAAGGAAAAAAAATATGGCTACAAAAAAAGCACAAAAAACTGCCCTTGCAGTGGTGGATGCAATACAGGAAGATATGATAGAAGTGTTTGGTGCTAGGGAGCACAACCTCAAAAATATTGATATAAAAATTCCAAAAAATAAGTTGGTGGTGTTTACGGGTGTGAGTGGCAGCGGTAAGAGTAGTCTTGCGTTTGATACCATTTACAACGAAGGGCAGCGCAGATACATGGAAAGTTTTTCGGCTTATGCAAGGCAGTTTGTGGGAGATATGGAGCGGCCCGATGTAGATAAAATAACGGGGCTTTCGCCAGTGATTTCTATAGAGCAAAAAACGACGAATAAAAACCCACGAAGCACTGTGGGTACGATTACAGAAATTTACGATTTTTTGCGTTTGCTATATGCTCGTGTGGGGGAAGCATACAGCTACAACACGGGTAAAAAAATGGTAAAATTTTCGGAGGAAGAAATTGTACAAAACATTTATAAAAAATTTGCAGGTAAAAAAATAAGTTTGTTGGCACCGCTGGTGCGTGGGCGCAAAGGGCATTACAGAGAGCTGTTTGAAGACATACGCAAAAAAGGTTTTTTAAAAGCTCGGGTAGATGGCAAAGTGTTAGATCTTATGCCTCGTATGCAACTGGACCGTTATAAAATTCATGATATAGAAGTGGTGGTAGATAGATTGCAGGTAACAGATGAAATGAAATTTAGAGTAAGCCAAAGTGTGCAAAAATGTTTGCAGATGGGTAAAGACCTTATGTTTCTTTTGGTGAATGAAGAAAAGAAAGTGGAGCAATATAGTAAGCAGTTGATGTGTATAGACACAGGCATAAGCTACGAAGAACCATCACCCAATGCATTTTCTTTTAACTCTCCGTATGGTGCATGCTCGCATTGCAAGGGCTTGGGAAATGTATATACCATAAATATAGATGAAGTAGTACCCGATAAAACCAAAACGGTGAAAGAGGGTGGTATCGTGCCTTTGGGCGAAGAGCGTGAGGCGAGTGTGTACAGGCAAGTGGTAGAGTTTTCAAAAAAATATAAAATAAATTTAGGCAAAGCGTTGCAAGATTTACCTGCTGCACAATTGGATTTATTGTTGTACGGCGACCAAAATATTAGTCCTGACTTGAGTTTGGATATGAGCGATGAAACTTTGCCGATGACTTACACGGGAAGTTATGAAGGTATTATTCCAATGTTGAAAAGATGGTTTGCATCGCCAAATAGCAATGAGGCCTTGCGTACTTGGGTAGAAAAATATATGCAGCTAGCATCTTGCAGAACCTGCGAAGGTACTAGGCTACGCAAAGAAAGCTTGTGGTTTAAATTTGATGAAAAAAATATAGCCGAGCTGAGTGCAATGGATTTAGATGTGTTGCACAAATGGTTTGAAGGTGTAGAAAAAAGGTTGAGTACAAAACAAAATACGATAGCAAAAGATTTGTTGAAAGAGATAAGAGAGCGATTAGAATTTTTGCTAAATGTGGGATTAACTTACTTAACATTATACCGCCCATCGAAAAGCCTTAGCGGTGGCGAGTACCAACGTATAAGGCTTGCCACACAGATAGGTTCGCAGTTGCAGGGCATTACATATGTTTTAGATGAGCCGAGTATTGGCCTACATCAACGAGATAATATGCGCTTGATATTGGCATTGAAAAACCTTAGAGATATTGGTAATAGCGTATTGGTTGTAGAACATGATAAAGATATTATGATGGCTGCCGACCATTTGATAGACATAGGCCCAAAAGCTGGAACCCACGGTGGGCGTATTGTGGCAGCAGGCACACCGCAAGAAGTATTGGCATCGGATTCTGAAACGGCAAAATATTTGAAGGGCGAAAAAACAATTGCCATACCTGCGGAAACAAGAAAAGGGAATGGGAAATTTATTGAACTAAAAGGTGCTACTGGAAATAATTTAAAAAATGTGTCGGTAAAATTACCATTGGGAAAAATGATTTTGGTAACGGGTGTGAGTGGTAGTGGAAAATCTACTTTGGTAAATGAAACGCTGTATCCATTGCTAGCAAAATATTGTTACAACAGCAAAGGCGATGCAATGCCACACACAAGCATAAAGGGATTAGAAGAAATAGATAAAGTAATAGAGATAGACCAAAGCCCCATTGGTCGTACGCCTAGGAGTAACCCAAGTACCTACTGCGGATTTTTTACAGATATAAGAACATTGTTTGCTGCCATACCCGAAGCAAAAATAAGAGGCTATACGGCAGGGCGTTTTTCGTTTAATGTAAAGAGTGGTAGATGCGAAGTGTGCGAGGGAGGTGGCATGCGTACGATAGAAATGAATTTTTTGCCTGATGTATATGTGCATTGCGAAAAGTGCAATGGAAAAAGATACAATAGAGAAACATTAGAAATTAGATACAAAGGAAAATCGATAAGCGATGTGCTAGATATGACAGTAGAAGAAGCAGTAGAATTTTTTAATGCGGTACCATGGATTTACAGAAAAATAAAAGTATTACAAGAAGTAGGGCTTGGATATATTACTTTAGGTCAAAGCTCTGTAACCCTTAGTGGGGGAGAAGCACAGCGAGTAAAGCTTGCTACAGAATTAGGTAAAAGAGATACTGGAAAAACATTTTATATTTTAGATGAGCCTACTACGGGTTTGCATTTTCAAGACATTCAGCATTTATTAGATGTGTTGAATAAATTGGTAGATAGAGGCAATACGGTATTGGTGATAGAACACAATTTGGATATGATAAAAATTGCCGACCATATTATTGATATTGGTCCCGAAGGCGGACATGCTGGTGGCGAAGTGTTGTATGCTGGCGAACCAATGGGCATGCTGAATGTAAAGGAAAGTTTTACGGCGAAGTATTTGAAGGAGGAGTTTAGGGTGGCGGGGAGAATATAGTTTTTTATTTTATCTAATTATAAATAATAAAACTCAAACAAAGAATGATGTCAGGGTGAGCTTGTCGAACCCGTTGCACCTAATGAAACCCGCCTTCGACAAGCTCAGGCTGACAACTTTTATAATTTAACGGAATAGTATGAATTTGGTAATGTGGCAAAAGCTATTTATTAAAAACTTTTTTCCTTATCCATTTTTAATAGCATCACTTGTGCAATACCTTCTGCACGTTTTTTTGCTAGTGTTGTTTTAGTGCCTTCAAACATTTCATCTAAAGTAATGTTGAATAAATATAGCCATGCATCAAAATGTTTTTTTTGTAATGGAAATACTTTATTGATATCAAAATGTACTGCCATTGCATTTTTTTTATACACAGGATTGTCTAATAAAATGGTTTCCCAAAAATCGACTATTAGTGGAATGTGGTGTTCCCAATTTATAGGAACTATTTTTGTGAAAATAATTCCTACAGTATCATCTACAATTACTTTTTTGTAAAATGATTGTATAAAGGTTTCTATATCTGCAAGGGTTTCTATATCTCTTTTGGGGGGCATAATATCTTATAGATTTTTATTTTGAAGGTTAGCATAAGCATGCAACAGTTGCGCAAATGTACAAGAATAGAGAATGCAATTAAAAAATGGGTTTAATTATTGAAGTCTTCGTAAACCTATAAGGTCTATTTTAGCGCTTTGTTATTTAGAGACTCTAATAAGACCTTATAGGTTTTTGGAAAGAGCCAAACAAATTTAATACCCATACTTTCCCTTCCATCTTTCCCTCAAAAATTTTCTTATTTCATTTTCCTTTGCATTTTCTTGTGGGGTGTAAAATGCATTGCCCATCAATTTATCTGGAAGAAATTCTAAGTCGGCAAAATTGTTTTCATAATTATGTGCATACTTATAATCTTTACCATAATCCATATTTTTCATCATTTTTGTTGGTGCATTGCGTAGGTGCAATGGCACAGGCAAATCGCCATGTTGTTTTACAGCTGCAAGTGCATCGTTTATGGCCATGTAAGAGGCATTGCTTTTTACCGATGTAGCCAAATACACAGCACATTGAGAAAGTATAATTCTACTCTCAGGATAACCAATCATATTTACAGCTTGAAAAGTATTTGTGGCCAGTAGCAATGCATTGGGGTTTGCATTGCCAATATCTTCGCTGGCAAAAATTACCATGCGACGTGCAATAAATTTTACATCTTCACCTGCTTCTATCATACGAGCCAACCAATACACAGCAGCATTGGGGTCGCTGCCACGCATGCTTTTTATGAATGCAGAAATAATATCGTAATGCTGTTCGCCTTTTTTATCGTAGAGGGCAATGCGTTGTTGTGCAATTTGCATTACAAGTTCGTCAGAGATTATGATATCAAAAGAATCATAAGTGCGTAAACTATTTTTTTTACTTTTTATATCTTCAGAGTCCAAGAACCCCCCTTCGGGGGGCAGGGGGGCTGCATCTGTTACCAATTCCAATAAATTCAATAATTTTCTTGCATCGCCGCCACTAATATTAATGAGTGCTTCGGTTTCTTGTAAGTGAATATTTTTTGTTTTTAAAACAACATCATTTTCTAATGCATGTTTTAATAATCCAATTAAATCATCTTTATCCAATGCTTTTAAAACATATACTTGGCAGCGGCTAAGCAAGGCACTATTCACTTCAAAAGATGGATTTTCGGTAGTAGCACCAATAAGTGTAATCGTACCTTTTTCTACTGCTCCAAGTAGTGCATCTTGTTGGCTTTTATTAAAACGATGTATTTCATCTATAAAAAGAATAGCGCCTTGTTGTTCTTTTGCAGTTTCTATTATTTCTCTTATATCTTTTACACCTGCCGAAATAGCACTAATGGTATAAAAAGGTTGTTGTAAAGTATTGGCTATAATATTTGCAATGGTTGTTTTGCCTACGCCTGGTGGGCCCCACAAAATCATAGATGGTACTTTGCCATTTTCTATAGCCGTTCGCAAAATGCTGCCGTTGCCAGTTAAGTGTTTTTGCCCAATGAGTTCATCGAGTGTTTGTGGGCGTAGTCTTTCTGCTAATGGTGGTAAATGCATAACCAAAGTTAGCCATTAAGCAAACTTTGGTTAATAATTAATTTTGAAGGGTCGGATTAAAACGGGCAAAGAAAATTTGCAAAGCATGGCAACGAAATAAATTTACGAGGGTTTTGGATAAAGCGGTAGCAAAAATGCTGGGCTTAGGGATACCAAATAAGTTTCTACTGTATGCTTTGCAGATTCTTAATGTTTAAAACGTTGATCTAAAATAAATATTGTAAAAATTATGTATGATTTTTGTCATTTTACTCATAAAATTATGATTGTCACCTAATTTTAGGTTATAAATTGTTAAATACCTTAACAGTCCGGTCTATTTTATTAAAACATCTTCTTGTAATAAAATTTCAAATCTTAAAAATATTGGTACGTCATTGTTGTTTTTATCTTTCCTTTTGAAAATTATTTTACTGTTGATGCTAATTTCAACTTCATTATCTTTAAAGCCACAAAAAAATTTTTATGAAAATTGCATTTCATGGTGCGGCTCGTACGGTAACTGGTAGCAAGCATCTTATTACTTTAGATAATGGAAAAAAATTATTGTTGGACTGTGGTCTTTTTCAAGGCATGGGCGATAAAACAGATGAACTAAATGAACACTTTGGTTTTGACCCTCGAGGGGTAGATTATGTGATACTCTCTCATGCACATATAGACCATTGTGGGCTACTGCCAAAGCTCGTTAAGAATGGATATAAAGGGCAAATTTTTGCGACACCTGGCACCAAAGATTTGGCAAGTATTCTTATGGAAGACAGTGCAGGCATTCAAGAAAACGATGCAAAAATGACCAATAAGCGTTTGGCATTGGAAGGGCTGCCTTATGTGTCGCCATTATATACAACGCTAGATGCGATGGCTGCATCTGAACGTTTTGAAACCGTGGATTACGATACATGGTATACGATAGATGATAATATAGAATTTTGCTATTCCGAAGCTGGACATATTATTGGCAGTGCAGCAGTGCATTTGCGCATTACAGAAAATGGTAAAAAAACTAGTCTTACTTTTAGTGGCGATGTGGGTAGATATAAAGATATGATACTTCGTGCGCCTGCTGTGTTTGAACAATCGGATTATATTTTAATAGAAAGTACTTATGGAAATAGTTTGCATGAGGAGTTTGTGCCTTCTACCGATTTGTTGCTGGAGTGGATAGAAAAAACCTGCATTCAGAAAAAAGGAAAATTAATTATGCCTGCATTTAGTGTGGGGCGTACACAAGAAATTTTGTATGCACTTAATCAATTAAGTTTAGAAAATCGTTTGCCCGATTTGGATTATTTTGTAGATAGTCCGTTGAGCATGGAAGCTACAGCCGTAATAAAAAGCCATCCGAAATATTTTAATGAGCATATACAGCAAGTAATGAAAGTTGATAAAGATCCATTTGGTTTTCCGGGTTTAAGTTTTGTAAAAACAAAAGACGATTCTAAAAAATTAAATTATAGAAGAGAACCTTGTGTAATTATTTCGGCAAGTGGCATGGCAGAAGCAGGACGAGTAAAACATCATATAAGCAACAATATAGAAGGCAAACGAAATAGTATATTACTTACTGGTTATTGTGAGCCACGTAGCCTTGGTGGGCGCTTAAAAAATGGCGAAACTGAAGTTCGCATTTTTGGCAAATGGCACGAAGTAAATGCAGAAATTGGCCAAATACGTAGCATGAGTGCGCATGGAGATTATAATGATTTATTGCATTTCTTAGCATGCCAAGATGCAAGTAAAGTAAAAAAAGTTTTCTTAGTACATGGCGAGTACGATGTGCAGCAAGATTTTAAAGCAAAACTTGTGGCCAAAGGTTTTGCAAACGTGGATATACCTGATATGCATACAGAGTGGAATCTTAGCTAAATGCACTATTTGCGCATATTCTTTTAAAAGATTTGGATATAAAAACGTAGTTATCTATATTTGCACTCCGAAAGAAAGAAATGCCGTGTTGGTCAACCGGTTAAGACGCCTCCCTTTCACGGAGGAATAACGGGTTCGATTCCCGTACATGGTACAGAAAGGGACTTCAACGAAATATCGTTTTGAAGTCCCTCTTTTTTTGTCCCTACAATGCCCTGTAGGCTTGCAATTACAGAAAATACAGCATTGATTTTTGTGGTTCGAGTTTGGTCTTTTTGTTTGTTATAGTATATACCCTCACCAAATATAAGTTTTTGCAATCGTTGCTTTCCAATATAATCGCTAGAAGCCCATACTGTAGGGAGTTCTGTAAATAATTCGATAGTGCGATTTATGTATTTTTCAAGGGTCGAGTTTGAAATAGGGCATCCTTGCATTTGCTCTTTTATTTCGGCTTCTTCCACCTTAAATTTAGCTATAAATTTTTCATACAAATCCATTTTTATCTCTTCATTTACGAACCTTTCCTCTAGTCTTTCTACCTTGTTGTTTAGTTCAATTAATTGCTTTTGAAATTGACCATTTATTTTGTCTCTACCTTCATTTAACTCATTGTAAATTTTCTCTAGTTGTACTTTTAAAAGTGGAATATATTTTTCATCTAAAGTAATTTCAGATAGTATTTGTTCAAATTTTTTATGTAGGTCTTTTGCACTTTTATTACATGAACAACTTTTTTTATTATCGCATTTGTAATAGAATAAGTTTTTTGATTTTACAATGTATCCTCTTAAATGTTCACCACACGTATCACATATAAAAAACATCTTTAAAGGGGTAGATTCAAAATATGGATTTTTCGTAATGCCATAAATTCTATGTTTAATATCATTAGCTTTTAAAAATATTTCTTTTGATACCAATGGCTCATGCTTTCCTTCTACCATTTCTCCGCCAAGTGCTTTATGAGATAGTAAACCACAATAAAAGGGGTTTTTGAAAATATGACAAAGCATCTTTATGGTTACTTTACACTCATGTGCAGCCAATCTTTTTTGAATGATAGAGTTACATACGCCTTCATTTACTTTCCACAAAAATGCTTTTCTAATCAATTTACCTTTGGCATTTAATTCAATAAACCGCTCTCCATTTCTCCTTACATTATCATAACCATACGGTGCTTGGGTACACCACAGACCTGTTAGTAATTTTTCTTTTACCCCTGCCATACATTTTTGCTTACGCAAATCATTATCGTATTGCCCAAACAGAAATAAGATATTTTGTTGAAGTATGCCCGATGGATTAGATGTGTCTATTGGCTGAGTAACTGAAATAATTGAGATTCCCAAATCTCTAAGTTGCCTAGATAGCCAAATAGCATTATCCCCTGTTCTGCTAAATCTTTCTAAACTGTAAACAATGATGTAGGATATTTTTGTCTTTTGCTTTTTTGCAAAGTCAATCATGCGTTTAAATTCTTTTCTTTCATCGCTTGCAGCGGATTCATAAGTGCCTCCAAAGTATGAAAGCACATCGTACTTTAATTTTAAAACATAGGCTTCACAACCTTTCTTTTGCGTTTCTAAACTAAGGTTGTTATCAGCTTGTTCTTTGGTAGATACCCTAGTATAGATTACACAATTGTTAGACTTTTTTGCAGCAGCTATTTCTGCACCTTTTGCAAATTTATTTAATGATAATATTTTTTCCATTTCCTAAAGATTTAATAATACAAATATATTGATAATCAACATATTGTGTTAATTTATTTTGAAATTATGCTGCATCAGCTATTAGAGCTTGTTGGTTTATTTCTCTTTCGATTAATTCGTAAGTAATGAGGGAAAATTCGTGGAGGGTATGTATGATATTTATAACTTCTTCATCAGAAATATTTTC
>JAYTLA010000051.1:0-31400 GCA_043729825.1 Ferruginibacter sp. | reverse complement strand
TGTTGAATTGTTGAATTGTTGAATTGTTGAATTGTTGAATTGTTGAATTGTTGAATTGTTGAATTGTTGAATTGTTGAATTGTTGAATTGTTGAGGAATTTGAGGGCTTACAAATTTAGCATAAATCATGATTTAAAAGCCATGGTAAATAATAAATAATAAATCATCTAGAAAGAGCTGCTTGCGCTTGGTGAAACTTCCATACCTACAAAATCATTTGCTAAATATTTATGATAACCAGTTATTGCAATCATGGCAGCATTATCTGTACAATATTCAAATGCAGGGATAAAAGTTTGCCAACCTAATGTTTCGCCCGTTTCTTTTAAAGCCCTACGCAAACCGCTATTTGCACTTACACCACCTGCAATACATACCTGAGTAATGCCAGTCTGCTCTAAAGCTTTTTTTAATTTGTTTAATAAAATACTAATAATTCTTTCTTGTACCGATGCACAAATATTTGCTAGATTTTCATCAATAAATTTTTGCCTTTCTTCTAACGTAGCTGTTAGCTCTACTTTATATACATTGGCAGTACCAGCATTGTTTAAAAAATAGAGTATAGATGTTTTTAAACCAGAAAAACTAAAATTTAATCCTTCAATTTTTGGTTCGGGAAATTTATAAATTGCTTTTCCTTCTTTTGCATATTTATCTATCAATGGACCACCAGGGTAAGGAAGTCCCAAAAGCTTTGCTGTTTTATCAAACGCTTCTCCCGCTGCATCATCAATGGTTTGCCCTATTACTTTCATTTGTGTTGGCGATGAGCAAACTACAATTTGTGTATGGCCACCACTTACTGTTAAACATAAAAATGGAAAACTAGGAGCGGGGTTTTGCAATAAATTAGCTAATACATGAGCTTGCATATGATGTACTGCTATCAAGGGTTTATTTAACGCCAACGAAAGCGATTTTGCAAATTGCGAACCAACTAATAATGCACCAATAAGCCCTGGTGCTTGTGTAAAAGCAATGGCATCTATTTCCGCTATTGCACAACCAGCCTCTTTCATGGCTGCATCTACTACTGGTACAATTTTTTCGATATGTGCACGGCTTGCAAGCTCGGGTACTACGCCTCCATATTGTTCGTGTATTTTTTGTGTGGCTATAATATTACTCAATATTTTCCCATCTCTGCAAACAGATGCTGCAGTTTCATCGCATGACGATTCAATGGCTAGTATGGTTGTTGGTTGTTTAATTGTTTATTGTTTATTGTTTGTTGTTTGTTGTTTGTTGTTTGTTGTTTGTTGTAATTAAATCCGTAAAATTAAGCAAACTCATTATAGAAGTCAAAACTGCCAACTGCTAATTGCTAACTGCTGTATCTCTAGCAGCCCTATCTGCAATTTTCTTTTTACTCCTAAAAATATCCCAAAAATGATCTACGTCTCTTCTATAACCAAGTTGCACAGCTGTTCTATTTCTTTGTCCAGATGTAGCATCGATAGTAGTTCTATTAAACAAAACTGCTCTTATGCTACCATCTTTATTTATCAACCACTCCAAAGATACATCTGGTGTTACTACTCCTTTGCTATAAAGTTGCAATAAAGGATTGTTATATTCAAGATTACCTCCAACCAATAATCTTATATCTTTTCCAAGTTTAAATTGTAAGCTAGATCGTATGTTGGCTTGCAATTGATTTGCTTGTTGTGCGTTTAGTGTTGGATTTACATCTACCACAAAAGATACCACACCTTTTGTTGCTTTCTCCAATGCATTATTTAAAATGCCTGTTAGCCATGAACTCACAATGCCTCCTAGTGTTCCACCAATTGCTCCCGATGCCAATGATGTAACATTGCCCAAACCTTGGGTATTACTTATAAACTGATTCAGCAATAATAAACTGGCTACCTGCTTGTTCATTTCATTTTCATCCGTTTTAAAATCTGCCAATCTTTTTAATAGGTAAAAATCTTTTTTGTATTGGCTATTTTCAGGCAATAAAAATTCGAAATTAATAATTGGTTTTTTTAGGCTACCAATTAAATGAGAAGTCAGTCTAATATCTTCTTGTTTTCTAATATTGTCTAAAGATGAAAAGCTAGATATATCTACATTTTTTACTAAATATTCCGCTCTCATATCTATATTGGCAAGCAATGGATCGCCGCTCCAATTTATTGTTCCTCCTGAGTTTAAAGTAAATGGTTTTCTAAGTAACGTTTGAAAATCGAAAGTATATTCTCCTTTAGTAAGTTCATAGGTCCCAAAAATGGTAAGCGGCTTTTTTGTACCCACATTTATTGTGAGATCACCTTTTCCTTCTCCTTTTATTATATCTCCAGTTGATTCATCTAATATCACATCTACTTTGCATGCATCGTTTGCAATAATATGTACATTAATATCTAAATTAGCTGCACCTTTAGATGACGTTTCGGTTTCCATTACCGAACCAAATTGTATAAAATCTATATAATCTATAGCATTACTTTCTTTAGTATCTCCCGTAGGTAAATACACATGGCTGCTATCTGTAAGGCTAGGCTCACCATCAATATTCATTTTCATATTAGCAATATCTCCATCCAATGTCATGGTTGCTTTACCAATTACTCTTCCATAAAACTGCTGATTGTCTTTTTTTGTAGTATTAAGCAACAACATTTTTTTTGTAGAAAAACGAAGGTTATCAAAAGAAAAATTATCAAAAAATGTATGGTATATTTTTCCACTAACTACTCCTTTGTTGCCATATTCATCTTCTATTTGTAAATTGCCTACATCTATTAAATTTTTGCCAAAATGTATTTGTTGATTATCAAATTTATAAAGCACCTGAGTGTAACCAACTTTTAAGCTGCCATTGTTTATTAATGGGTCGCCAATTAGAGAAAGCGCATTGTTTTTTTGTACCAATTGAATATCTCCTTTTGCAATACCTTGCACATCAGTAAAAATAGAGGATAAATATGGTTTCAAAATTCCTAAATCTAATCTATCTGCTTTTATTTTAGTTTCAAAAGAACTACCTGTAGTATCATAAATATTTAATTTTCCATCTATTGCTAATTTATAATCTTTTTCATCGGTATCTAAATGATAGGTTAATGCGCCAGAAGATGTACTTAAATCTGCCACTAAATTTTCTTTACCTAAATATTTCCCATCAAGATAAGTACTATCAGATATTCCTTCAAAATGAATACTCGGTTTTTTTAAAACATTACTTACCGTTACTTCTCCTGTTACAATTCCTTTGAGTACTGGATTTTTGGGTAACACAAATGCAAAGTCTTCAATATCTACCTTATTAAGGTTTGCTATTAAATGCGTATCTGTTGCATCGTCTGGCAATTGTGTTTTCAAAGTAATTGATTGCTCCCCACTAAAAAACTTTACCTCACTTGCATCTATAAAATTTTTGGTGAGCGTAAGTTCTCCATCTTTATCTAGCTGCCATTTTTTATTATTAACGATAAACGAAGAAGGAGAGAAGTGAATTTTTACACCATCACGTAGTGTTTGCACACTTGCATTCAATTCTGCATTTCCAAAAATTTTGCTTGCACTTGTATTTAATTTTATGACAGATGCGTTTTTGGTTGTAGCTATTCGTAAAGTAGAATTTGGCATATGCAAATCCTCATTAATAGCAATATCTTCTACTGTAATATCGCTAATTAACGAATCTCTATTGCCATTCCCAACTAATGTAATATTGTTAAACATTTTTCCATCGTAACTAAACTGCGGTACTGAGGCGTTTAATTGTAAAAAATTATTTTGTAAATTAAAACGACCATTAACGGTAGCATTGTTGAACCCGCCTAATTTTTTATCCAATAATTTTACATAGCCTTCAGTGTTTTTTGTATTAAGCGTAAACGAAAAATCTTGTGTGCTTTTTACAATGTAATTTGGTGCTTTTATATAAGTCGGATAATACTTTGCCAACATTCCTCTTACCGCATCTGGTAGTTCTTGTATTTTAAAATTGCCGGTTACATTTGCATCTAATTCGTTAGTATTTACCGTAAGCGATTTTTGCCCGCCAACTATTTCAGAATTTATATTTAAAAAATCGAATGAAAGTTTATTGTCGCCTTGCAATAATGTTGCATTCATCACTTTTGCATTGCCCAAAAAATTATCAATATTACTACCGTTAAAATCCAGATCTAAATCGCCTGAAAATAAAAAATTATCTTTTACCAAACCAAGATTTTTTAAATCGGCTTTTTGCACATTTGCTTGCAGTTTAAATCCTGGTGTTTTTTCCAAAAAACTTATTGTACCATCTAAGCTCGATATTTTAAGATTAGGGTCATTAATAGAAAAATGCCCAACAAATAATTTATTTTCTATATCACCATCTACGCCAATATTTTTATAAGTATAGTTGCCATATTGTATAGAGCTTACTGTGCCTTTTACTTTTTCTTTTAAATCTTTTAAGGCAAAGCCAGTACCATCTATATTTACATCTAACGCTACAGAACCTACTTCGTTTGTGTTTATGAATGAGCCAACATTAAAACCAGTGCTCGAAATATTGCCAGAGTATCTTGCAGCTGCCCCTTGTGGTGTTTTCATATTTACATCTGCTGTTACATTTCCAAGAGCGGTATTAAATTTGCCGAAAGCTACAAAGTCTCTAATAAAACCTGTAAAATTTCCAGTAAATGAAATTGCCCCAAGTTTTTCGATAGCAGGATTTTTTATTTCTTTTAATGCAGGCACAAACGAAACCATATCTGCATAATTTGTACGCAAATCTTTCGATTCAAAATCTATAAAAGTGCTGTTGATATCTGGCAAACCTCGTAACGCAATATTTCCTTCTAAATAAGTATTGCCCGTGCGTATCTTCATATCCTTAGCACTAAAATTATCTAGTATGCCTTTTGCATTTCCTTCTAAATAAAAAATGCGTTTCCACGATTTTAATTCGGGAGCAAAAATGGCTAAATCATCACTATTTAAGATGCTTTCTTTAAAATGCCCTTCTAATGTAACGTTGTGTAAAAACCTGCTAAAATCTCTGTTGAAACTTTCATACCCCATCGAGTAGTAATCTCTCAATCTGCTTTTGTTAGTCATCAAATCTAAACTATCAAACTCCATTATTTCTGGCGTAAACTTAATATTACTCGATAGTTTTTTTATTTCTAATCCACTTTTTTCTTTAGCAGTTAATATTCCATTTACGGTAATAGTGTCGTGCAAAAAAAGAAGGTTTTTTAATGTCCCATTTATAGAAGAGAAAAATAAATGTTGTCCATCAAATCGATCAGTGTATGGTGCTTCATCCGTTTGTTTATCATTTTTAAAGATGCCATCTTTTAAATCTAGTTTGTCCAATTTTATTTCCCAGCCATCCGTATTCCATTTGTAATCGCTAAGCACAGCAACCTTTTCTGGCTTTACTGTATTGTCTTCTGGCCTTTTACCTTCATAATCGTTTTGTGCAAAAAATGGTTTATCTACAAAAATTTCTTTTACATGAATTTTTTTATTTTTTGCATCAATAACATCAGTCGTTACATCGAGCTTTGCAAGGTTAACGATCATATCTTGCCCTATCCATTCATCTATTTGGCTAAAACGAATTTTATTAAAATGCAATTCTTTCAAATCAATATCAAGCGGAGCGCCTTTATCTTTTTTTGTTTTTGGTGGCGATGAAAAATAATCTACAATAAATTGATAATTCCAAACAGAATCACTTCGGTGAAGTTTTATTACTGCATCATCTAACACCACATTTTCTATAGATATTTTATCTTTAAAAAAGAACCAATCGTTTACATTTCCTTTTATGCTGCCAGCATATAAAATCGTATCTTTCTTTAAATCTTCCACCAATACTTCTTCAATAGAAACCTTGTTAAAAAAATGTACATCCAACTTTTTTACTGATACCTTGGCATGAAGTTTTTTAGATAAATCTGCGGCTACTTTTTGTGTAATGTATGTTTGTACAACCGATAAATGCAGTAAGCCATATAAAATGAAGATGAATAAAAGTGGAATAAGGAAAAGCAGTTTTTGGTTAAACTTTTGAAAAACGAAAGACCACGATAATGCCCAACCTATGAGCAAACCATAAAAGAGCCATTTGTTGTATGGGTAAACATAGTAACCCATGGCAATAAGCACCACCCAAAAGAGTAGTACGAGCATAATCCAACCTAATATTTTTAAAAATGTGCGCAGTGTTAAAATTTATTGGTAAAAATAAACATTCGGCAGCTATAAGCAATTTCCTTACCAGAAATTTATGATATTATATAAGAATGAGTTATAATTATGTAAATTTATTTTTTAAGCAGTGAAAGGCAATAAAATTTCATTTTTATAACTCAATATATTTGAAATGATTTTTAGAGAAGCAACTATATTAGACATTCCGCAAATTCAAATGGTTCGAAACGCAGTAAAAGAAAATACCTTATCCGATCCTGCATTGGTGTCGGATGAGGATTGTGAAGAATTTATGACTGTAAGAGGCAAAGGTTGGGTTTGTGAAATTGAACAACAAATCGTTGGCTTTGCCATAGCTGATTTGCTAGAGGATAATATTTGGGCACTATTTATATTACCAGAATATGAGCATAAAGGCATAGGACAAACCCTTCAAAAAATAATGCTCAATTGGTATTTTTCACAAAACAAAGAAAAAGTTTGGCTTGGTACAGCCTTCAATACAAGAGCAGAACAATTTTACATAAAATCTGGTTGGAGCGTTGTAGGCTTGCATGGTACAAAAGAAACAAAGTTTGAAATGACAAAAGCGGAATGGGAGAATTTAAATATTAGACAAGAAAAATTTTAATGTATAAAAAATTAAAGCCTTCAATTTCTTGAAGGCTTTAATCTTAAATCTTTAAATCATAAATCTTAAATATCCTACACATCCGTCGCTTCCCCATAAGCCACCGCCACAGCTTCTTTCAAGCCTTCGCTCATGGTAGGGTGAGGGTGTACGGCATTCAATAATTCGTGTGCAGTGGTTTCTAGTTTTCTGGCTACTACTGCTTCTGCTATCAATTCTGTTACACCAGCACCAATCATATGACAACCTAAGAACTCACCGTATTTAGCATCAAAAATTACTTTTATAAACCCTTCAGTTGCGCCACCAGCTGTAGCTTTTCCACTTGCTACAAAAGGAAATTTACCAACCTTTACCTCGTAGCCAGCATCTTTAGCCGCTTTTTCTGTATAACCAACCGATGCTATTTCTGGTGTGCAGTAAGTACAACCAGGAATATTGTTGTAATCCATTGGCGTTATTTTATGCCCTGCAATATGTTCTGCTGCATTTATACCTTCTTTACCAGCTACGTGTGCAAGCGCTTGCCCAGGTGTACAATCGCCAATAGCGTAAAGGCTTGGTATATTTGTTTGCCCATTTGCATCTACTATAATTTTCCCTTTGTCGGTTTTTACACCCAATTCTTCCAAACCAATGTTTTCAATATTAGCAACAATACCAACAGCGCTTATTAAAATTTCCGCTTCCAATGTTATTTCTCCTGTGGGTGTTTTTACCGTTGCTTTTACACCTGCGCCACTTGTGTCTACCTTTAGCACTTCGCTATTGGTCATTATTTCTATACCTTGTTTTTTAAATTGCTTTTCCAACTCTTTAGAAATATCTTCATCTTCTACGGGTACAAGGCGAGGCATAAATTCTACCATCGTTACTTTCGTATTCATGCTATTGTAAAAATAAGCAAACTCACTACCAATAGCACCACTACCACATACAATCATGCTTTTTGGTTGGGTTGGCAATACCATGGCTTTGCGATATTCTACAATTTTTTCTCCATCTATAGGTAATGTTGGTAGCTCACGTGCTCTTGCTCCAGTAGCAATAATAATATTGGTAGCTTCGTGTATTTGTTTGCTACCATCAGCAGCTGTTACTTCCAATTTATTGGCAGCAACCAACTTACCATTGCCCATTATTACGTCTATCTTATTTTTCTTCATTAAAAAAGCAATACCCTTGCTCATCTTATCTGCTACGCCACGGCTTCGTTTTATTACAGCGTCAAACTCTGCCATTGGGTTCTCTACTTTTATTCCATAATCAGCAGCATGCTTAGCATATTCATATACCTGTGCACTCTTAAGCAATGCCTTTGTAGGAATACAACCCCAGTTTAAACAAATTCCACCCAAGCTTTCACGCTCTACAATTGCCACCTTTTTGCCAAGTTGGCTTGCACGAATAGCCGCAGGGTATCCACCTGGGCCACTACCTAATACAATTACATCATATGCCATAAAATAAATTTGATTCTGTTTTAAATAATTGCCGCAAAGGTAAATTATAATGGTTAATTATGTATTGGATATTTGAAACTGTTTATGTACTAATTTGCAGAATTTAATGCTCCCCGTACTTGCAGTAAGGTATTGCTTTATTTTTTAATATAACTAAACACAAATTCTCACAAATATTTGCTCAAATTAATAAAATCATAAAATAATAATAATTCTTATTGTAGTTACATTTTTTTCATAGTTTTACATACTAACTGTATATGAAAACGACTTGCTTAACTTTATTTTTGTGCCTTAGTGTATTACTCTCATATGGGCAAACATCCTATACTTTTTTTGTAGATGATAGTTTAATGAAAGTTAAATACGCAAAAGAAGTAGATAACATCAAAGAAACTAAAATAAAATCATTAGATAAAAAATATTTAAAAGATTATAAAGAAATTTATAACGAATCTTTTAGCAATATTAAAGAATTAATTTTAAGTAAAGAGGCAATTACCGATACGGCAATAAATAATTATCTACAGCGTATTGTTCAAGAAATTATTCAAAAAAATAAAGAATTATCCGGTTTAAAATTGAGGGTAATTTTTACCAGAAATTTGTGGGCCAATGCCTATAGTATGGGCGATGGCACCATTGCCGTAAATGCAGGAATGTTACTTTATCTTAATAATGAAGCAGAACTCGCCTTTATTATTTCTCATGAATTGGCACATTATTATCTTGATCATTCAGGAAAAGCAATTGATAAATATGTAACTACTATAAATAGCGAAGAATATCAAAAGGAACTAAAAGCGATAGCCAAAAAGAAATTTGGGGTAAATAAAGAATTGGATAAACTTTCTAAAGCTGTTGTTTTTGATAGTAGAAAGCATAGTAGAACTCATGAGTCAGAAGCAGATTATTATGCCTTTAAATTTTTGAGAAATTCATTATTTAATATGAATGGTATAATTTCTTGTTTAGAAGTATTGGATAAAACATCTGATTCATCATTTTTTGCTCCTTTAAAATTAGAAATAGTATTAAAAAATGACGACTATCCCTTTAAGAAAAGATGGATAGAAGAGGAATCATCCATTTTTAGCGAAATAAACATCAAAAAAGACACGAGCAATAAAAAGGAAATTGACTCTTTAAAAACACATCCTGATTGTAAAAAGCGGATTACACTATTAAAAGATTCCGTTGCAAAATTTGCAAAAAATAATCAACCTTATTTTATTACGAACCAAGCAAATTTTAATAAGATAAAAGAAAAATTCCTTATGGAAGGAATTGAATATTGCTATACAAGTAATAACCTAAGTAGAAATTTATACTATGCATTGTCATTATTACAACAGCAGCAAGAAAAACCATTTGCTGTATATAGTATTGCTAGGTGCTTAAATATATTATATGACAAGCAAAAAAATCACCACTTGGGAGAAGCTATAGATGACGAAAATAAATTTTTTGATGCTGATTATAATTTAGTTTTAAAAATGCTTTCTAAATTAAGGCTGCCTGAAATTGCCGATTTAAATTTTAATTTTTGTAAGGCAAATTTAAGTACAGGATTATTGTACAAAAATTTTGAAAAAGAGTGGAAAACCGCACAATTAAACTATACTTCTAACTAATAAACTACATTTTTAACTAAACAAAAACAAATGAAAACAAAACAAATTATTTTTTTATTTACTTGCCTATTTTTTTTAAAATCGCAAGCACAAAAAATGAGTATTGACAATGTATATAAAGTACAACTTCAAAATTCGGGAGCTATTAAAGAAGCCAAAGAAGTAAAGGGCTATTTTTTCTTTTATGTTAGCGATAAAATAGATAAGAAAACAAACGAATACACATTAAAAATAACAGATGCTAAGTTAAATAAGCTAAAAGATATAAAGTTTGAAGACAATAAAGATATATCTATCCTTGAGTCTTCTTTTAATGGAAAAGATTTAATTTTTTTATTTTACAATTCTAAAGAAAGAACTTTTGAATACCAAGTATATGGTGCAAATGGAGTAAAAAAACATACATATACAAGAGAGCTTTCAAAAAAAGAAAAAAGATTTTTAGAACAAACTTATATGGCACTTGCCGACGATGAAGATACTTTTAGCGGTTTGTACCCAATAGAAGATAAAGGGTTTATTTCTAATACACCTAGTAGAGAAGATAAAGATTATACTTTTGAAATTGATTTTTATTCAAGCGCCGAAAAAAAAGAATGGAGTTACATACCAACAGTGGGAGGTAAAAAATTTATTGGAGATTATTTAGGTACATATAATAACGTAGTGTATTTAGAAGTTTTAAGATATGGTAGTTTAATGGATCAAAAACCTGAGTCTAACATAGTAGGATTGGATTTGCAAACTGGAAAAGAGCTTTTTGAAAAACCAACAGATGGGAAATATAGAATGTATCCTTCTAGTTTGAATATTCTCAAAGATGGTGTTGCATATGTGTTTGGAGAGTATTTTGAAGCGGACGGAAACATCATGAAAGATAAATCTAGAGGGTTTGCTTTTTGGCAAATCGATGAAAAGGGGAAAATTTTGGCTGAAAAATATGCTTCGTGGGAAGATGATTTCAGTAAATTTTTGAATGTAACTTCAAAAGGTAAAATTGATGATTTCGGATTTATGTTTTTGCATAGCATGATGCAAACTGCGGATGGTAGTATTTATGCAGTTGGTGAAGGATTTAAAAAAGTAGCTAGTGGTTTAGGAATAGCTGCCAATATACTTGGTGGTGGTAGGTCAAATATGAGTGTTGCAAAAATGAATGTCACTGATATGGTATTAATAAAATTTGATCAAAATTTTAAATTAAAAGATGCAACAATTTTTGAAAAAAATACCAATAAATTTGAAATGCAAAGTGGAATGGAATATGTAAGTACTGCATTAATTGGCAAGATGATTAAATACCAATGGGGTAGATTTGATTATAAATATTCTCAAATAAACAAAGCTGGTACATCTTTCAATATATGTTACGAGGACTATGTAAGAGGTAAAGGATATAAGGGAAGTACATTTAATTCTATTAGTTATAACGAGGGTAAAATAACTACGGATAAGATTAACACAAAATCGGATGCTTCTAAATCTGCAGTTTTGCAAGGAGCACAAGGGCAGGTTTTGATAATGGAGTATTATAAAAAAACAAAAATATTAGAATTGCATTTTGAAAAATTGAATTAATACTAGCATTAATTTATATGGTTCACACAAAAAAACCTCTTCAATCATCGGAGAGGTTTTTTTATTATAAGGCTTTTTTCATTCTTTACTCAAACAATTCCAACTTATTCTTCGGTCTCCTTTTATCTTCCCATTTAAAATTTTTAAGGTATTTTTTATCGGCAGGTATTTGGTTAAGTGGGTACATGGTACCATCTACATTATTTATAAATTTTATTTTTCTTATTTCTTCTTTCACAAAATAAACTTCTGCCACATCTCCACTGGTTCTATTCATACCTGTGTAAGAACTATCTTCTGCTTGTGGGTAAAAAATAGTTTCGGCGGGTGAGCCTTTAATTTTTGCAAAATCTATTTTACCATCTTTAAAATATACATTCAATGTGCGCCCACCTGCTTGGTTGTACATGGCTGGGTTTTGTTGGTTTATGACAAGGCTATTGTTAAAAACATATATACGTTTTGGTTGTTGGTTTTCGGTAAACAAATACATAGTATCGCCCGTTATCTGGTTTTTTTCTTTCCACACTATGGGGTTTCTAAACATTCTAAAAACAGAATCTTCGGTGCTGTAATACATACTATCACACACTGCTTGAGAGCTATCGTTGTATATGCGTACATGGGCGTAGCCTAGTATGTAGCGTATGCTGTCTTTTGGTGTTTTAGAAAATATTTGTTTGTTATTTAGGGTATCTACTTTTGTGTAATAATTTTTTAAGCTGTCTTTATCTTGTTTAATAAAAGCAGAATCTTTTATGATTAATTTATTTTTTAAGGTATCTCTTTTTATTTTTTTACTATTAAAACTGCCATCATGTATTCTTAAGCCACTAAACAATGTATCGGCTGTAATGTAAGTGCTGTCTTTATCTTTTACAATAATTACAACAGGTTTTTCGGTGGCCAAAAAAGAATTTGTTTTTCTATTACTCTCAATCCTATTTCCAATTACAATCATGTTGTTTACACTATCTACATATTTTGCCCTGCCTTCCATTACAGATATACCAGTTACATCATCATTAAACAATTTATCGGCAGTAGCAGAAGAAGTTTTATCACTTATCACAGTTCTATCAAAAAATTGGGCCACACCAGTTTGCAAATCGTACGTACCATTTTTAGATCGTATTACTTTTCCATCTTTTGTTTTTACAACAGTGGGAGATATGAGTGTGGCTACTTTAAAATTTGTATTGTAACGTAAACTATCTGTAATAATATTGTATTTAGGATCTATAAGATGTACTTGCTTTTTAAACAACACATCTTTTGTATCAGAAAAATAAATAGCATTTGTACTGGTAAGTACACTTGTGCCGTTTACTACTTTTCCACCACCCTGATAGGTGGCTATCCCCGTGGCTACATTATACACAAGGTCGTTTGTAGTAAGGCTTACTTTGCCATCGGTTAGTCTTACACCTCGTTTCAAATATGCAATTCTTTCTGCACCTACATAGCGAAGATAATCTGCATAAGTATTCACTGTATCTGCATCATTTATATGTACATGCCCAAATACTTCTGCAATATTTGTACGAGAGTTAATAACAATGCTATCGCCAGAAAGTTTTGTACGGCCTTGTTTTACCTGTGCATTTCCTGCAAGGGTACGCAAGTTTGTACTGTCATCTAAAGTGATTAAGCGAATACTATTGGCATTTATTATTTCAATTTTTGTGCTGCTATCTAAAGTAGTTATTTGCGCTACAATATTTTGTGCAACAAATAAGAAAAGTAATGGAAGAAGTAAATGTAATTTTTTTATCACCTAAATATTTATTTTGGAAATACAAATTGAATGATTAAAAACTTAATGCCGTCATAAAGTTTTATTTCACTTTCTCCACATAATACGGGCTATTTAATGTATCCGCCATTGGCACAAGCAGTGGTTCATTCTTTGTTTTTTTGCCAAACAATGAAATGTTGATGTAGCGTTTAGGATTCATGCGCACATCATCCAACAATAAATTAAGTTTATTGCCACTCGATGCTAGGTTTTTATACAAGGTGGGGTCATTGAGTAATTTGCCTAAAGTGCCATTATTGTTATTAAAATTTCCTACAACTGTTTTTAGTTCGTTTATAGCTTTATCTAAATTATCTAATGTGCTTTGAAGATTTAGATTGGCAAATTTTGTAGTTGTTTTATCGAGATTACTTACTACACTATTTATTTTATCATTGTTGCTAGCAAAGTTGCTTGTAATACCATTTACATTATTTAATGATTTTGCTAATGCACCTGTTTGTGTATTCAATAAAGCATTTAAAGATGCGGTTGATTGTACCATAGCAGCAGTTACTTTATTTAAATTGGTAAGTGTAGCAGCAACATTATTTTTTGCATTGGGGTCCAGCATGGTATTAAAATTACCCACTAAAGAGTCAACAGAACCCAATGCTTTTTTTACTTGAAATATAACAGGATCTACTTTTTTTAAAACCTCGTTAAACAAGCCCACACTATTTTCTGTAAGAATACTGTCTTTGTTTTTTAAATGCTCAGTTGCACTGCCCAAAACAATTTCGATACTCGGTGTACCAAGTGGATTAGATTTTATGGTAGCTATAGAGTTTTTTGGAATATAAATATCTTTGGTAATATTGATGGCCACAATAATTTCTCGCATATCTTTCTCGGTACTTATTTTGTAAACCTGCCCCACTTGCAATCCATTTATCATAACAGGATTAGAGTTTTGCAAACCCTGCACATTACCGTATTTGCCAATAAGCATGGTGTCTTTGCTCCATAAATTTTTTCCTTTCAAAAAATTAAATCCCAGTATTAATAATGCTACTGATACTATGGAAATGGCGCCTACTTTGGTTTCGTTAGAAATTTTCAATGGTATAAAAATTTAATGTTTTTTCTTTTTAGTTAGCTACTGTTTTGGGATTCTCTAGTTGTGTCTTGTATTTTATAACAGCTTTTGTAATAGCTTCTGCCAATTCTTGCTGGCCTTTTGGGCTATTAATATATTGCTCATCTTCGGGTGTGTTAATATAGCCAGTTTCTATAAGTATGGCAGGCATTTTTGTTGCAGATAATACCCAAATACCTTTTTGACGCTGTTTTACGCCAAGTGCTGGCCGCCCGGTATCATCTATTTCATCGTTTACCATTGTAGCTATCAAATCACTTTTTTCTTGATATAGTTTTGCATATGTCTGGGCTAATATCCTTCCTTCGGGTGTGTTAAAATTAAAATTGTTGTATATACTATCTTCAGTGTTGGAATGACTATTGTCCATTATAGCATCAAGCTTGTCGTCCGTTTTACCAGCAGCAAAGATATAAACCGAAGTACCTCTTGCCGTCATTGGTATTTTATAGTTTTCATATACTGGAATTTCTACATCATAGGGTTCAGAATTTTTTATTCTTTTTTTCCCTTTTTTAGTATAAGTAATTTTATACTTTGTAACTGTTTTAGTGCCTACTTGTCTTCGCCCCGTGTGCACTGGGCCAGAGTCTGCGTGTATGCATAAAAATAAATCGCCTTTAGCTTCGTTGGCAATATTGGCTTTTACCCTTACGTTGTCAAATACATCAGTAGTTCTTGTAGGTACAACTTTTACATCTGGTAATCTCTTTTTAAGTTCGGCTACCAATTTCATAGCAATGCCAAGGGTAACATCTTTTTCATATGAACCAAGCGTACCTTCATATATACCATGCGCACCTGGGTCGCTACCACCATGCCCAGCATCTACTACTATTGTTCTTAATTTTTTGCCTTGTGCAGCGCTTTTGTTTGCAAAAGCACCTATAGTAAGTAAGCTAGCCAACATCAATATTACTTTTCTCAACATATATTATTAGGGTTTGTTAGTTTTTGTTATAATTAATGTAAACAATTTATCATAAAACTTTAATAGCTATTTTTGCGCTTTCTCATTTATGAACAATCGTAACAAAGGTAAGGCAAAAAACATTTTAGCTTGGTGCGCTCTGCCCTTGATATTATTATTAACGTATTGTTTAGATGCTTATGCCATTTTTGATGCTCATACCCATGTATTTAAACACAGTTTTTACAATGTTTTAGATACACCACCACCTGTTGTTAAAAATGCTAACGATACCTTAAAATTTCTAAAAAATAAAACATCGGATACACTTCGTATTCCACGCATGAGCGAAGAAAAGAAGATAGCTGCCGATACCACATTTACACAATTTGCCGATACTTTCTCTTTTAAAAAATCGAAAGATACCTTAAGTGCGCCAGTAGTTTACCATGCAGACGATAGTATGGTGATAGATGTGCCGGCAGAAAAAATGTACCTCTACGGTAAAATATCTTCTGTAAAATATGACGACAACAACCTTTCTGCGCCACTTATTGAGTTTGATCAAAAAACAAGTATTGTAAGTGCATATTTAGTAAAAGATAGCACTGGTAGGGCAATATCTTATCCATATTTTAACCAAGCCGATTTACAAACCGTGAGCGATACCATTCGTTTTAATATGAAGACTGGTAAAGGACTTACAAAAGGGACTTACACTAAACAAGGCGAAATGTTTGTATATGGCGAAAAAATAAAAAAAGCAGACACGTCTACTTTTTATGCGTTTCGTACTCGTTTTACCACTTGCAATTTAGATACACCTCACTTCTCATTTATATCTAAAAAAGCAAAATTTGTAAATAAAAAATGGGCTTATACAGGACCAGTGCATCCCGAGTTTGAAGGTGTACCACTTCCCATTTCTTTACCCTTTGGTATTTTTCCACTTACACAAGGTAGGCACTCTGGTTTATTGGCGCCTAGTTTTGCGGCAGATGATCAACGTGGATTGGCATTAGAAAATTTGGGTTATTATAAAATTATTAGCCCCAATTGGGATGTGGTTACCCGAGGTACTTTGTATTCTTACGGGAGTTGGAATATAAATGTAAATCCAAGGTACTATAGGCGATATCACTTTCAAGGCAATATTGGTTTAACGGTACAAAATTTTCATCCATTGGATGCACCAAAAACAATGACGTATAGTTTTAATTGGATTCATAGTGTGGATAGCAAAGCTAGGCCAGGTGTAACATTTAGTGCAAATGTAAATTTGGCTAGTACAAAGTTTAATAAACAAAGAGCCAATAGCCCACAACTCAATTTTCAAAACCAATTAAGTTCTTCTATAACTTATACAAAAGATTGGAGTAAGAAAAACAAGCCTTACAATATTTCCATAAGCGCCAATCATAATCAGAACTCTGTAAACGGACTTACACAATTAAATTTACCAGATGTAGCATTTAATGTAAATACACAATATCCCTTCCGTAAAAAAGAATCGAGTGGCGAAATAAAGTGGTACGAAAATATTGGAATTGGCTACCAAGGAAATTCAAAAACACAGACCCAGTTTTATGATACATTAAGAGGCATTGGCGGACAAATAATAGATAATTTAAAATACGGAGCACAACATAATATTCCAATTACACTTTCATTACCACCATTAGGAGTAGTACAAGTTTCTCCATCAATATCTTATCAAGAAACATGGTTTCAACAAAAATTGGTTCGTTATTACAATTCTAATTTGCAAAAAAATGATACGCTTTCTTTGCAAAAAGGTTTATACACTACAAGAAATATATCTTTTGGAATTGGCGCTTCTACAAGAATTTTTGGGATGTTTGGTTTTAATAAAAATAGTAAAATAAAAGCCATTAGGCACGAAATACGGCCTACGCTTTCTTTAAATTATACACCCAATATTAATGAGCAAAATTATTATTACACCAAAGTGAGTAATACTGAAATAAGGCAAGTTTCTTTTTTTGAAAACAGTGGTATTTACTCACCATACAGTAATATAAGAAATGGTGGGATGTCGTTTGGTATTGATAATAATGTAACCATGAAAGTGAGAAATAGAAATGATACAAGTGCTAAAGGAGATAAAAAAATAACTTTATTAGATGGTTTAAGCATAAACAGTAGCTATAATTTTTTAGCAGATTCGTTTCAGTTGGCACCTATATCAGTTTCTGCAAGAACCAATTTATTTGAAAAAATAAATATTTCGGCAAGTGCCAATTTTAATCCTTATCAAACGGATGACGTTGGGAGACCAAAAAATAGACTGGTATTAAAAGATAAATTCTCTTTAGGAAATTTGACTAATGCAAATGTATCGTTGCAAACTAGTTTTAAGGGGGGAGATAAATCTAAAAAAACGGCAACAGAAAAATTGAACCAACCCAACAATGGTTTGAGAGAAGATGGCATATCGGCAGATGAATACCAACGAGAGGCTTCATATGTACGAGATAATCCTGCAGAGTTTGCCGACTTTGAAATACCTTGGAATATTGATTTGTCGTATTCATTATCTATAAATAAAAATTTTGATATTGCGCAAGCTGGTTTTAAGAGTACAATAACCCAAGGTGTAACATTTAATGCTGCCGCAAACCTTACGCCAAAATGGAAAATAGGTTGCAATGGGTCTTACAATTTGTCGGATAAAAAATTGGGGTTGTTAAGCATGTATCTTACAAGAGACTTGCATTGCTGGCAAATGGCCGTTAATATTACGCCAGTGGGTAGTTTTAGATCTTTCAGTATAAACATAGCTCCAAAATCTCCTATACTAAGAGATTTAAAAATAAATCGTACAAGATCTTTTACAGATTTTTAGTGTTTGTTTCTTTTGTATAAGCATTGTACATCAAATCATATACTTTTTTGTTTAGCATTTTTGCATCTATGTTTTCTGAAGAAACGGCAGGTAAAAAAATCATTTTTAATTTTGTAGGAAGAAGATACATTGTTTTATTGATGGGCATTGCTTTTTTTGTGCCAATAATTACACAAGGGATAATATCTTTTCCCGAATCTATAGCTAATTTAAAAGCACCATCATAAAATTCTTTCAAAGGCTTATCTGTTCTGTTTCTTGTACCCTCTGGGTATAGGCACATATGTATTCCTTTTTGTAAAACAGCTTTCATTTCTTCATAACTCCTTACCCTACTTTTTTCATCTTTTCTATTTACCATTATGCCACCACGTTTATAAAACCAAGCAAATACAGGTATTTTTGCAAACGAATCTTTGGCAATAGTTTTATTACCACCAGGCACAAATGGAGCAGACAAAGGCACATCCAAAAATGCATTGTGATTAAAAACTACTACATAGTTTTTATCTTTTTTAAAATTTTCTTTTCCAATAATTTTTACAGGGCATCCAATTAATGGCAGCCAAATACGCATCCAAATTCTAGAAACTTTTATAAAAAAATCTTGTCCATGTTTTTCGTTTTTATAAAAATACGCAAGCATAGATGGGCCAAGAATGATTAAAAATGAAATAAGGAATGTTATCAAACCCCAGAGTGCCCACATGCGAGCAAAAATATTTTTTAGAAAATTCATTTAGTTAGTTTTAATATTCCAATCAATAGGTTGTTTACCAATTTTTACTAAAATTTCATTTGTTAGTGAAAAATGTTTGCATCCAAAAAAACCTTTGTGGGCGGAAAGTGGGGAAGGATGTGGTGCAAGTAAAATAAAATGTTTCCCTTCATCTATCAACATTTTTTTGTTTTGTGCAAATTTACCCCAAAGTATAAAAATAATATTTTCTTTTTCGTACGATATCTTTTCTATAACTGCATTTGTAAATTGAGCCCACCCAAATTTAGCATGGCTAAAAGGCTCCCCATCTCTTACGGTAAGTGCTCCATTTAATAATAAAACTCCTTGCTTAGCCCAAGCTGTAAGGTCGCCAAAATTATCGGGCATTTGTATGCCAATATCCGATTTTAATTCTTTAAAAATATTTTGCAAAGAGGGTGGTGGCTTTATGCCTTCGCATACGGAGAAACTAAGTCCGTGCGCCTGCCCTGCTCCATGATAAGGATCTTGCCCAAGTATTACAACTTTTAATTTATCTAAGGGAGTTTGGTTAAAGGCATTAAATATTTGAGAACCTGGCGGGTAAATAATTTTACCTGCTGCTTTTTCGGTTTCTAAAAAATGCACGATTTCTAAGAAGTATGGTTTAGAAAATTCATCCTTCAAAGCTCTTTTCCAACTTTCGTTTATTTGTACATTCATAATACTGACTGTAAATAAAAAAAAGCCACTTTTATGCGGCTTTTTTTAGTTATTCGTGACCTGGATTGGATTCGAACCAATGACCCTCAGCTTAGAAGGCTGATGCTCTATCCAGCTGAGCTACCAAGTCTAATTTTCTAATTTGGGCTGCAAATATAAGCGTTTATTTAGCATGTTTTGGAAAATGAAGTCATTAAATTTCATTACTCAAAAAAAAACAGTTGAAAATATATCTTTAAAAAACATTGGTTTTCATGCAGCATTAGCTTCAAAATAATTATTTTACGGATAATATTTTACATAAACTTGAAATAAAATGTATAGAATTGTTAAAAATTCTTGATTAGTACAAATTAAGATATTACATTTGTAGCTTAAGATATTGCCCGAAATTGATAATATAGAGTAGGGATATTTAAGTGAGATAACCTTTTAAATTAAAAATTAGCATTTATGAAACAAAAACTTACGCTGTTATTTTCATTTTTGGTGGTAGCCACCTTAGCTTCTGCGCAAATGATGGATAGCAAATACTCTTCTTCAAAAAAGGGTAGCCTTGTTGGCATTCATTTTAACGCATTGGATATTAAAACCCCTGTTACTTTAAAAAGTGCGGCTGGAACGAGGTCTTTTAGCCAAATTCAGGATATGGATTATGGGTTTTCTTTATCATATTGGAAAGGTTTAACGAAAACAATCGATTTCTCCACTAGAGCTGGTTTGTTATTTCATGATTATGCTGGGGATGACAGGGGGGAATTAAATCAAACGGATAAAGAAATTGGCTATGAACTAGAGCCAACTTTAAACTTTAGACCATACGGTGACAATTCGCTTATTGCACCATTTCTTACAGCTGGTGTTGGCGCAGGTAGATATTCAGGCAAATTTGGTGCTTATCTTCCAGCTGGAGCAGGTGTTCAATTAAACCTAATGAGTAACAGTTATATTATTGTACAAGCACAATATCGTTTTGCTTTATCTAAAGATGTTATTAAAGATAATTTGTTTTATTCTCTTGGTATTGCTCAAAATATTAAACAAGCTAAAGAAAAAGTTGCTGCTCTTCCTCCTGCTCCAGTTGTTTTAGATCGTGATGGTGATGGGGTAGTAGATGCAGATGATAAATGCCCAGATGTAGCTGGTACTGCTGCATTACAAGGCTGCCCAGATAAAGATGGTGACGGAATTGGTGATGCAGATGATAAATGCCCAGATGTTGCTGGTCTTGCAAAATACCAAGGTTGCCCAATACCAGATACTGATGCTGATGGTGTAAATGATGAAGACGATAAATGCCCTACTGTAAAAGGTGTGGCTCGTTATCAAGGCTGCCCAATACCAGATACCGATGCTGATGGTGTAAATGATGAAGATGATAAATGTATAGATCGTAAAGGTCCTGCAAGTAACCAAGGTTGCCCAGAAATTGCACAAGCAGTAATTGATAAAATTAATTATGCTGCTAAGAATGTATTCTTTGCAACAGGTAGCTTCAAGCTATTGCCTAAGTCTTTCAAAGCTTTGAATGAAGTAGCAAGTTTATTAAAATCTGACGAAACATTGATGATAGATGTTGATGGTCATACAGATTCTCAGGGTGATGATGCTAAAAATCAAACCTTATCAGATAATCGTGCTAAAGCTGTTAAAGATTATTTAGTATCTAAAGGCATTGCTGAAGATCGTTTAAAATCTACTGGTTATGGCGAAACTAAACCTGTAGCTGATAATACAACTGCAGCAGGTCGGGCTAAAAATAGAAGAACTGAATTGGCAGTAAGAAATTTCTAATATTGCATTATTAAAATACAGAAAACCCCATTCAAGTCTGAATGGGGTTTTCTTTGTATATAATGTAAAAATAAACTTTAGAACTTACTATATAGTTGCAAGAAAAAATATTTTCTATATTAACTAAAATCTTTTATCTCCTTATACAAAGTATCTCTTTCAATTGGTTTTCTATTTACTTGCTTAATAAGTGTAACCAATTCTTCTGTTGTCATAGTTGGTGTTTGTTCTTCACTTCCTGCCATACTGTATATTTTTGTAGAATCATCTATTGTGCCATCAATGTCATTTACGCCAAACGATAATGATAATTGTGCATTTTGGCGGCCTAACATTGGCCAGTATGCTTTGAGGTGAGGAAAATTATCTAAATAAATTCTGGCAATGGCATACATGCGCATATCTTCTGTAATAGTACTTTCTTTTACATAGCTCATATCATTATTACTATTACGAAACTTAAGTGGAATAAAAGTATTAAAACCTTTGGTTTTATCTTGTAAATCTCTCAACTTATGCATGTGGTCTATTCGATGCTCATATTTTTCTATATGACCATACAACATTGTTGCATTGCTATACATACCCAAGTTATGCGCTGTTTCATGTATAAGCAACCAGCCTTCTCCCGTTACTTTATCGCCTGCTATTTCTTTGCGAATATCTTCATGAAAAATTTCTGCGCCACCACCAGGCAATGATTGCAAACCCGCTTCTTTCAAGGTTTTCATACCATCTTCCACACTAAGCTTGGCTTTGCGAAACATATAATCTAGCTCTACTGCCGTAAATCCTTTTACATGTAAATCTGGTCTATGTGCATGTATTTTTTGTATTAATTCTATAAAATAATTCAAATTCATTTTTGGATGTACCCCACCAACAATATGTACTTCTGTAATTGGTTTTCCATCGTAACTTTTTACGATATCCAGCATTTGATCTATACTAAGTTCCCAGCCTTCTTCTTTATTGGCATATAATCTAGAATAAGAACAAAATTTGCAACTAAATACACAAACATTTGTAGGCTCTATATGAAAATTTCTATTAAAATAAGTTTTATTGCCATGCAGTTTCTCTCTTATAAAATTTGCCAAAGCACCAACAAAAGGAAGATCTGCTTTTTCAAAAAGTACCAAACATTCTTCATCTGTAATTCTTATTCCATCTTTAGTTTTTTGTACAATATTTTTAAGGGAAATATCTTTTGTAGCATTTATTAGCATATCTATAGAAGCACTCATTTCGTTTATTTTTTTTGCAAAATTAAGCAACAATAAGGGCATTTAAATTAATTGAATATGATTTGTAAAAGTGGTATCATAGTTTAATATACTTTTTATAAAAGGTTAATAACATTATCTTTTTTATATACGTTTCAATTTTTGGTTATTGAAATTATTTAGTAATATAAATAAGGTTTTATCATCATTAATTGTATTTGTGCTTAGTATAATTACTTATCTTTTTCAATTTTATACAAAATTTACTGTCCTAAAAATAGCGTATTAATGACCTTGTTTATAAAGCTTTAGCGCTTTAGCTTTGTTGTATAAATAATAATATTATGTTAGACGATATCACATATTATCCATACGACCCAAAGACTGGTAAATCAACAAAACCAAAGAACCCTTTAAGTTATTTTACAGAGAAGCAAATAAGTACAATTTTAACTGTTACTTGTGTTCTATTAATAGCATGTTTATTGTTTGGTCTTTATACGCTTAGACAACTAAGTTTGGAGCAAGCAGAAGCTGCTAAAAATAAAGCAACTCCACAAACAAATTCTCCAATTAAACGCTAAAACTTTCTTTTAAAATGTATAGCTGGCTTTGGTCAGCTTTTTTTTGTGCAAAACATTTTTTACTTAGCCATAATAATTTTATATCTTACAAATTCATATTTACCAAAATTGATTAAATAAAAATAAAAGCTATGAGTTTAAAGAATAGGCTTACAATAATGAGTTTTTTACAATTTTTTGTTTGGGGAGCTTGGCTAATTACAATAGGTACGTATTGTTTTAATGCCAAAGGTTGGACGGGTGCACAGTTTGGCGCCATTTTTTCTACACTTGCACTCTCCTCACTTTTTATGCCTGCATTGGTAGGTATAATTGCAGATAAGTGGTTAAATGCAGAAAAACTATATGGTATTTTACACATACTTTATGGCATTGTATTATTTTTTGTACCGCAAGTAAATGATCCTAATACATTGTACTATGTGATATTTGCTGCTATGATTTGTTATATGCCCACCATTTCATTATCCAATTCTATAGCCTATACTATTTTAAAAAACAATAATTATGATGTTGTAAAAGTGTTTCCGCCAATACGAGTGTGGGGTACAATAGGCTTTATAGTAGCAATGTGGATTACTAACTTAACTGGTAGTAAGGCTAATGGCAACCAGTTTATTATTGGCGCAGTTGGTGCAATTGTTTTAGGTATATTTTCTTTTACATTACCTAAATGCCCACCCCAAAAATCTATAACAAAAGAGGCTTCTTTTTTAGAGCAATTGGGGCTAAATGCTTTTAAATTATTTACTAATTATAAAATGGCGTTGTTCTTTCTATTCTCTATGTTTCTAGGTGCAGCATTGCAACTGACTAATATGTATGGCGATTCTTTTTTAGATGATTTTAAAAATGTACCGCAATATGCCAATTCATTTGTAGTGAAGTATTCTACTATTGTTATGTCTATTTCACAAATTTCCGAAACCTTATTTATTCTGGCAATACCATTTTTCTTAAAGCGCTTTGGAATAAAACAAGTTATGTTATTCTCTATGTTGGCTTGGGTATTGCGATTTGGTTTATTTTCTTATGGAGATCCTGCAGGAGGATTATGGATGATAATCTTATCTTGTATTGTATATGGTATGGCTTTTGATTTTTTCAATATATCGGGTTCATTATTTATAGAAACCAGTACAGATTCGTCAATAAGATCGAGTGCTCAAGGTTTGTTTATGATGATGACAAATGGAGTTGGAGCATATCTTGGGAGTAAAGTAAGCGGATATGTAATAGATAAATATTATTCTACTGAGGCAGGTAAAGACTGGCATGGCATATGGCTTTCTTTTGCCATTTATTCATTGATTGTAGCAATATTGTTTTTTGTATTTTTCAAACATAAACATAATCCAAAGGATGTGGCTTCGGTAAACCACTAACAAGTACAAATGTGAAATTTGATATAATCTTAAAAAACGCTGCTTTGGAAAAACAGCGTTTTTTATGTGCCCATACACAGCAATTGTAATTATTGAGTAAAATAAAATAGATTGTAAATTTTTGAATTTCAAATAATTAAAATTTATATTAATTATTTTTTAACCTTATTACAATTTTATAACAACTTCTTGCGTTAATACTTTGTGTAGTAATTTTTCTACAGAGCTTGGCTTTTATATTAGTTACACACATATCCAAAATCTAATTTCAATTTTACTTGTAAACTTGCAAATTCCTATGAGAAAGTATTTTATTAAAGAAGGTAACGTTAAAAAAGGTCCATTCGATTTGGATCAATTAAAATTAGAAAAAATAAGTAAAGACAGCCCAATTTGGTTTGATGAACTAGGGGAGTGGGTTTCTGCTGAAGAACTGGAAGAATTGGAAGATTATTTACAAGAAAAAAATACTAATCGTGTATTCTCAAATTTTCCGCATTCAAATAATTTTAATTTACCAATTGAGTCTATAAATAATTTTACTTTAGCACTTAATTTAAATAAATTCGATTATTGGAATTCATTGGGGCTATCAGTTTCATTATTAGCTGTTGCTGTTATTACAGGAATAATTATACTATTAAACTCTTGATATTAAAATTTTGCAAAAAACATTTTAAGCATTCAACATCGTTTCTATATCAAATTTTTTCATTTTTAAAAATGCCTCTATCACCCTTGGTGCTTTTTCTGCATTGCTCATAAGTTTGCTCAAAATACTTGGTATTATTTGCCAGCTCACACCATACTTATCTTTTAGCCAACCACACATACTTTCGCTCCCGTCTTTAGTTAGCGTATCCCAATAATTATCTATTTCTTCTTGTGTATCGCATTCCACTACAAAAGAAAGCCCTTCATTAAATTGAAACTTGTGTTCACCTGCACCATCCATGGCTACAAATTTTTCATTATCTAAATTAAATTGTCCAAATTCTAATGTGCCAGCAACTGCAGGTTCTGGTCGTCCTTCTTCAATAATTTTTGCAGAAATAACATTAGAGTTTGGAAAGATAGAAGTGTAATATCTCATGGCTTCTTCTCCTTTGCCAAATTGCTCACCCACAAAAAGCATACTCATCATTATTTTTTGATTGTATGTAGCTGTTGTTGTATATATCAATTGCCAGGTCATGTCAAACTTATCTTTTATAAAACCAAATTTTTCACCCCAAGGATATTTGTCCAATGGCATCATCAACGTTCCGCCGTCTAGCAGTTTATTCCAGATGCTATCTATCTCTTCTATGGAAGCACAAGTCACAAAAAAAGAAATAGATGGATTTTTGGTAAACATCGGACCACCATTTAATCCCATTATTTTTTTACCTTCTATTTCAAACATCACCACCATGGGTGTATCAGTAGTTATTTTTGAATTGTTAAATACAGAACAGTAAAATGTAGCGGCTTCTTTAGCATTGCCATCAAACCAAAGGCAGGGATAGATATTGTGTGTCATTTTGATGATTTTTAGGAATCAAATTTAAACTTTTTCCATACAATTAAACGTCCATTGTACACCATACTTATCGGTACAACTTCCAAACAATGCGCCCCAAAACATATCTTCAAGTGGCATGGTAATTTTTCCACCAGCTGATAATGCGGCAAATAATTTTTGTGTTTCTTCTTTTGTATCTGGTTCCAAATTTATATGTACATTGTTGCCAAAGGTCACCGTAAAACCCATTTGCTCTGGCGCATCTGTACCCATGAGTATATGCCCGCCTGTAATGGGCAGTTCCACATGCATCACAAGGTTTTTTAAAGCTTCATTCATTGCAGGAGCACCTTCTTGTGGAGGTATATCACCCATGCGCCTTATGCCTGGAGTGGTAAACTCGGTACCAAAAGCAGTTTTGTAAAAATTAAAAGCTTCTTCAGTATGATGCGAAAAATTTAGGTATGTGCTGGTGCGTGCCATGAGTTTTGTTTCAAATTGATTGTATTAAAATGTAGTTTTCGTAAGAAATGAGTGGTGGTTATTTGTAGAAGGTTGGGTTGATAAAAGTACAAAAAATATGGAAATTTAATAAAGTTTTTATATAAGCTTATATTTTATTGAAATACGAAACGACCCCTAAAGTCTATATCTTTATATGTAATGAAACTTAAGCAAAAAATAATAGAGTCTTATTTAATAATAGCAAACGGAAAAGTAACCCTACTCCAGCAAACCCTTGCAGACCTTAAAGAAAGTGGTGCAAACGAAACCAAAAATACGGCTGGTGATAAACACGAAACGGCTCTTGCCATGTTGCAAATAGAGCAAGCCAATAAGCGTACCCAATTGCAAGAAGCATTAGAACAAAAAGCAGTATTGGAAAAACTAACTAATGTAACCAACACTACAAAAATTGTACATGGTAGTTTGGTAAAAACAAACAAAGGATATTTTTATATGAGTGTGGCTTTGGGCAAAGCTGTGGTAGATGAAGTAGCTATTATTGCCATTAGCCCACAAAGCCCACTAGGGGCAAAGCTTATGGGTTTGTGTGTGCACGATGCTTTGGAGATAAATGGTAATGCGTATTTGGTAGAGGAGATTTTGTAATCAATTATTTTGCTGCTTTTGAAGAGAACCATTTCCCTAAAAAATGTATTTGTATATTCGTGCTTGAGAAAATTGTATGAGAAAAATAATCGGCGCCATTTATAGTATATATGCATTTATCGTTTTTATAACGGTCATGTTAATCTTGTTTCCATTTTTTGTAATAGCATCTTTTTTTGGAAGAATAAGAGGTGGCAATATGATGTACAGTATTTGCAGAATTTGGGCAGATGCGGTGATGTTTTTATGGGGTATGTACCACAAAAATATTTACGAAGTGCCTTATGCAAAAGGCCATGCGGTAGTCTATGTGTTTAATCATATTTCATATCTCGATATTCCAATAATGATGAAGGCTTTTCGAAACGTGCATATTCGTATTTTGGCAAAAGCAGAAATGGCCAAGATACCAGTATTTGGATACATTTATAGAAAAGCAGCAGTGATGGTAGATAGAGCCAACGAAGAAGCTAGAGCAAAAAGTGTAAAGCAATTAAAAAGTATTTTGGGTAAAAATATTTCGATTGTATTAGCGCCAGAAGGCACTTTTAATATGACCAATAAACCACTGAAAGAATTTTACAATGGTGCTTTTAAAATAGCGGTAGAAATGCAAGTGCCGATACAGCCAGTGCTTTTTTTAGATGCGTACGATAGACTAAATTACAAAAGTGTTTTTAGCTTAGCGCCTGGTAAATCTCGTGCAGTTTTTTTGCCAGAAGTATTGGCAGGTAATGATGCAGAAGTTTTGAAACAAAAAGTGTATGAAGAAATGGAGGAAGGGTTGGTGCGGTATAAAGCAAGTTGGATAGGGAGTGAAAGTTGAAGGTTGAAAGTTCAAAGTTCGTGAAAATTGATAATTAGTTGATTAGTTTGGTGGTTAATTTTGTAGCGCAAAAAATGCGAAGCATTTTCCCTTACCGACTTTAGTGAAATAAAATATAATATGGTCGTTAAGTCGGAAAGACGTTTAATTAAAAACGCCTTTACGCCTTATCGGCAAAAATAAAATTTGCGAAGCAAAAAAATAAAGCGAAGCTTTTCCTTTGTGTCTTTGCGTCTTTGTGGCAATCAGTATTTTTGCAGCGAAGCTGTCAAAAATCATCTTCTAGTAAAAACAAAAATGCAAGAAAACGAACTAAATTTTAATGAACCCCAACCCACCCATTGGGCAGAAATAATACTTCCGCTTGCGCTACCTAATGTATATACCTATGCAGTGCCCGAGCACTTGCTTACACAAGCACATGCTGGCTGCAGAGCCGAAGTGGTATTTGGAAAAAATAAAAAATATGCAGGCCTCATAAAAAAAATAATTACTGTAAAGCCTGAATACAAAACAAAAAATATTTTAAATGTATTGGATGATGCGCCGTTGGTTTACCCGCAGCAAATGCAGCTGTGGCAATGGATGAGCGAATACTATATGTGTACCGAAGGCGAAGTAATGGCAGCAGCTTTGCCTGCTAATTTTAAATTAAGTAGCGAAACAGTTTTAATTTTTAACGAAGCTTACGGAGAAGATTTTAAAGACCTTGGCGATGAAGAATATTTAATAGCCGAGGCATTACAATTAAAAACTGAACTCAGTATTACAGAAGTGCAACAAGTGTTGGATGCTACACATGTATATCCGGTAATAAAAAAACTCATAGAAAAAAATGTTTGCTACATTAGAGAAGAACTTACAGAAAAATACAAAGTAAAAAAAGAAAGTTATGTGTTGCTGCATCATCAATATAAAAACGAAGAAGCGCTAGCACCGTTGCTAAACGAATGGAAAGGTGCGCCAAAGCAAATGGAATTGCTATTAGCTTTTTTGTACTTAAACAAAACCGAAGGCGAAGTTTCACAAACAGCCTTGCTAAAAAAAGCTGGTGCTACACCTGCACAAATAAAGGGCTTGGTAGATAAAAACATATTGGTTGTAGAAAAAAGAAGTATTGATAGAATAAAAACTTTGCCTAAATCTGTGGACATAGATTTTGAATTGAGCGAAGTTCAAATAAATTCACTGGCAGAAGTACGGCATATATTTACAGAAAAAAATGTTTGCTTAATACATGGTGTAACAAGCAGTGGCAAAACACAACTCTATATAAAACTCATAGAAGAATATTTTGCACAAGGCAAGCAAGTGTTGTACTTGCTGCCAGAGATTGCTTTAACGGCACAAATTATTCGCCGATTACAAAAACATTTTGGTGGCAACATTGCTATTTATCATTCTAAATTTAATAACCAAGAACGTATTGAGCTTTGGAATAAAATTAGAACTGGCGAAATAAAAATTGTACTCGGCGCAAGAAGTTCTTTGTTTTTACCTTTTAAAGAATTGGGGTTGGTGATAGTAGATGAAGAGCACGACCCATCGTACAAGCAGCAAGACCCTGCACCACGCTACAATGCAAGAGATGCCGCTATTTTTTATGGCTCATTGTTTGGCGCAAAAATTTTATTGGGTAGTGCCACACCATCTTTAGAAACTTATTACAACGCCAAGCAAAAAAAATATGGCTTGGTAGAATTGAACGAACGATTTGGCGGTATAAAGTTACCCGCCATAGAAATTATAAATACCACACAAGTAGTACAAAAAGAAAAGGGCAAAGTAATGATAAGCCCACAGCTTAAAGAAGCCATACAAAAAACGGTGGAAGCAGATAAGCAAGTGATATTGTTTCAAAATAGGAGAGGCTACAACCCTTACTTGATATGCGGTACATGCGGGCACTTGCCGCAGTGTGTGCATTGCGACGTATCGCTCACGCTCCACAAATACAGCAACAAATTGCATTGCCATTATTGTGGTAGCACCTATCCTAAATTGGTTACTTGCCCAGCTTGTGGCACCAATGTGTGGCTAGAAAAAAACTTTGGTACAGAAAAAATTGAGGAACAACTAGAAAATGATTTTGCAAAATTTCGCATTTCCCGTATGGATGTAGATAGTGTGCGTGGAAAAACAGCGCATGATAATCTCATTCATTTATTTGAGCAACATCGCCTCGATATTTTAGTAGGCACACAAATGGTGGTAAAGGGTTTGGACTTTGATAAAGTAAATCTCGTAGGTGTGCTAGATGCAGATGGGCTCCTTAGTTTCGCAGATTTTAGAGCAAACGAAAGAGCTTTTCAACTCATGGAGCAAGTGAGTGGGAGAGCAGGGCGCAAGCACGAGCAAGGCAAAGTAATGATACAAGCCGTAAATGTAAAGCACCCCATTTTGCTACTCGTACAACAACACGATTACAAACAATTTTACGATTTTGAAATAGACAAACGCAAAGAATTTTTCTATCCACCTTTCAGCCGCATGGTAATGATAACCATGAAGCATAGAGATAAAGAAACGGTAGAAGCGGCATCGCACAAATTGGCAGCGTTGCTAGGGCAAGATTTGAAACAATTTATTACTGGCCCTGCAGCGCCTGTGGTTGGGCGTTTGCGCAATATGTACCTCATGGAGCTTATGATAAAACTCCCCAAAGAAGCAGGTATGAGCGGCAATTTTAGAAAAGTAATTCGTAACCATATAAATTTATTGGGCGTAGAGCAAAAGTTTAAGAGTGTGCAGGTGGTGGTTGATGTGGATCCGTTGTAATTTTTTTTTTGGAGCGTTACCAGTGGACCATTAATGAGCATCGGTTTCCCTCTATCCGTTCCAATGGGTTTCGTACCTCACCCATTTCCACTTCTATCGGGGCTAATATCAACAGTGAAACTTTTTTCAGCTTTTATTGTGGAGGAGATTGGTGCGAATATATTAAAGAAATAATCCTATTACTATAATAGAATAATTGTACTTTTATGATGAGGGAAGAAATGAATAATCACAGCAAGGAATATTAAGCAGCATACAAGTTTATTACTAATATAAAATATGTTATTTTATGAAAAAAGCAATTTTATTAAGTGTTACTTTTTTTTTATTTCTATGTTGCAAATCTCAAACAGGCAGTAAAGAAATTGGTTTAATATGGGGTATAAATTGGGGTACTTTATTTGACGGAGGAACAGATTATGATCGTATAAATAGACATAAAAAAATCTATTTAAGTGGAGTTGTAGGGTTGCAATTTCGATATATACTAATTTGCTTTAATAATTCCGATTTGCTATCTTTGAGTAACCAAAAATATTTTTATGGCTTACTCAATAGATTTAACTCCAAAGGAAATTGTTGAATTAAAAAGATTACGACGAGTTGAAAAAGATGGA
>JAYTLA010000050.1:0-15793 GCA_043729825.1 Ferruginibacter sp. | reverse complement strand
AAACCTGCTATCAATTGCAGCATTTACTTGAACGGAAACAATGCCTTTTTTGCAAGCTGGTTTAGTGGTATAACCCTCACTTGAGAGAATGATTTCACCATTGTTTGCTTTTAGGTTAAAATAAAATTGTGCGTCTTTGCCTTTTTTAATTACGAATTTTCCCATAAGTGTACGTTTTAAATTTTATGACAATTTAGGGATAATTATACAAATACATAAAAATCAATTGTATCTTTTTGCTCATTACCAAAAAAATCTTGGAGATGGAGCATATTTCTATATTTTTGCTGAAAGGAGCATCTTTATAATTTTTGAACGATTAGGATTTGGAGTTTACTCAAATCAACAATATGTTCAATCATTTGGTTCGATATTTGTCCCACGAGGGTCACAAAAAAGAAATAAGGCTTTCACATCATTGTGAAGGTCTTTTTCATTTAATAAGAAAGATTTAAAATGCTGATACTGCTTTTAATAAAATAATTTACATTTACAAAATGGCAATTTACATTTACATTATTCTAGCTTTTGTGACAGGTTTTGCGTTTGCCTACATCATTCAAATGATAGCTATGCAAAAAATACAAAAAGAATACAAAAGTGCACAAGGGCTTTTGGAAAGTGAGAGGTTAAAAAAAGAAACAGCCCAAAAAGAAAATAGTTTTTTAATACAATCTTCCGATGCGCATTTGCTTACTACCAAAGAAAGATTGCGCAAAGCAGAAACATTGGTAAAACAAATGGATGCCGATATTTTATTGCTACAAAAAAGCAATGAAGAAACCGAAGCGCTTTTAGCAAAAAGAGAACCCGCATTGCACGAATTGAAACTAAAACTCATTGAAGCTACTAACACCATTGCCAGATATAAAGCACAACTCGGCGAAAAATAAAACTTTATCATGAAAATTCAACTGTGGAGTATTGGTAAAGCGCACGAAAGTTTTGTGAAAGAAGGTGTAGAACTTTTTACAAAAAGAATTACAAATTATTTTCCTGCAGAATGGAATATAATACCAATGCCAAAAAATGCAGGCATTATGGAACCTGCTATTTTAAAAATAAAAGAGGGCGAAGCCATACTTGCAGCACTTGGCAAAGATGATTATTTAATATTACTTGATGAAAGAGGTAAAACATTTACAAGCGAAGCTTTTGCTGCCTTTATAGAAAAAAGGGCAGGCGAAAGTTTGAAAAATATTGTTTTTTTAATTGGCGGTGCTTATGGTGTAAGCAATGAGGTGATGCAGCGGGCAAATTTTACATGGAGTTTATCTAACTTAGTTTTTCCACACCAGCTCGTACGACTCATACTTGCAGAGCAAATTTATAGAGCATGTAGTATTATGAGAAATGAGAAGTATCATCACGCATGAGGAAAATGTGCAAATGTGAAAATGTGAAAATATGCAAATTTGCAAAAATGCAAAAATTATATAATAAAGAACTCCATAACTACTGAAGTTCTCCATTATTAATTATTAATTATTATTTATTAATTATTATTTTACTCTTGTCCATGTTTCCGTGTTATCAACACCTGTAGCATTTTTACCTACAATTTTTATTTCGTTATTGTTTACTACAGAAATGGTTGCGGGTAAATAACTAAGTGTACCAGTTGTACAACTGCTCGATGAATTTTCGATAGTATAGCCGCCTGCTTTATCGGTTTTAATGGTTTTCCATTTTACATCTTTTTCTCTGTAGCATTGTGTATTGTTGGCTACAGTAGTAAGTGTACCTTGCGAAATAAAAGGCGTTACAGTTACAATGCTTGTAAGCAAAGTATTTTCTGGTATGTTACTACTTAATTGCCATTTACCATTTAAAGAAAAAACGGCACCGCCTGTGGTATTGGTGGCTTGACGAACTGCATCACAACTTGCAAAAGAAATGATGATTAACGCTAGGGCCAAAAGTTTAACTGTTTTCATAATGAAGTGTTTTAAAGGTTATGCCATTCAATTTTCAAATTGCATACCAATATTTCAAAAAACATTTTTTGTTTTACACCTTAACAAAACTTTGCATAATCTTTTTGCTTAGCTTTAACGAAAATTATACCTTATGGATTTTGCTCAGTACCCAATTACCTTCTTAATTATAGCTGCCAATGTTATTTTTTCTGTTATGGGTTTTTCAAATCAAACATTAATGGCTAAAACAATTGGATGGCCTTATTACGAAAAAAGAGAAAAACAGTATTATCGTTTTATAACCTCTGGCTTTTTGCATGCAGATTGGATGCACCTTATTTTTAACATGTTTACTTTTTATTTTTTTGGAAGAAATTTAGAAATTATTCTTTCAGCGCCTGGGCTTGGTGGTACAGTATCTTATTTGGCTTTATACTTTATAGGCATGATAGTGGCCGATGTGCCAAGTTATTTTAAACACAATGATGATGAAGGCTATCGTTCACTAGGTGCTTCTGGAGCTGTGTCAGCAGTGGTTTTTGCTTCTATTATTTTTAGCCCATGGACAAGTATTTATTTATACGGTGCCATAAAATTATCTATGTTGCTATATGCTGTACTGTACGTGGCTTATTGCGTTTACATGGGCAAAAAAAATGTTGGAAACATAAATCATGATGCACATTTGTGGGGCTCTCTTTTTGGCTTGGCATTTACAATTGTATTGCTGGTTATATCTCGTCCAGATTGTATTCCTTTTATTATGGATGATTTAAAGAAATTTAGTGTGTTTGGGAATGATGATACAAGTGCAGTTTTACAACATCTCTTTTATCCTCGGTAATCTTAACCCTATTATCTATTCTAAAACCAACCACCCATACTATTTTTTTATCGCTTTCCAACACCCATACATTTTCTTTTTCTGTAAGCGATAATTTTAAATCTATAAAGAAGCGACTTAGCTTCTTTTTCTTTTGCATACCAAGCGGATAAAAATAATCTCCTTGCTTCCATTTGCGAAGTAGTAATGGATATTTTATATTTGCAGCATCAATAAATGCAGTGTCTGCGTCAGTTACAAGGCTTTCAGGTTTTTCTATAGCATTAATTTCTAATTTTCCTCCTGCAAACAAAACAGAAGTTTGATTTTCTTCAATAAGATAATGTGATACTTCTTCAACATTGTTTAATGGAGAAATAATTAACCATTTTCTGTTTCGTAAAATCCTATGGGTGGCCGATGTAATGTACTTCCCCGATTCGCTGTTCAACAATTTTTCTACCTCCCCTACTTGCGAAGCTGTAAAATTGTATGCTGATATTATTTCGTAAATAATAGTTTGCAGTGGTTTTGCCTTAGCCAATTTTAGCACAGCAATATGCATTTCATTTCCACGTTTTTCTACTAACTTTTCTTTAATAGCACTAATACTTTCATTATAAATTATTTCCACATCAGCAAAACGCTCAATATTTTTCAAAACATTCTTAGCAGTTTCAGGATATATTTTTTCTATAGCAGGTATCAATTCGTTTCTAAAATAATTTCTAGTATAATCACTTTCTGCATTGGTACTATCTGTTACAAAAGCAATATTGTTTTGCGCAGCAAAGTCTTCAATTTCTTTTCGCCTTGCAAATAATAATGGTCTAATAATATTATTTTGTTTTGGTAAAATGCCTCTCAATCCTTTTATGCCAGTGCCTCTAAAAAAATTCATCATCACCGTTTCTAAATTATCATCAGCATGGTGCGCCGTTAATAAATAATCATACTTATATTCTATTATTAATTCTTTAAACCAATCGTAGCGGAGGTTACGAGCAGTTTCTTCAATTGAAGTTTTTAGTTTAGCGGCAATAGCAGTTGTATCAAAACTCGCCATATATATTTCTACCCGATACTGTTTGGCTAATTGTTGTACAAAATTTTCATCTCTATCACTCTCCGCTCCTCTCAATTTAAAATTGCAATGTGCTATAGCAAAATTATATCCTGCTTGCTTACACAATTCGCATAGCACACTAGAATCTGCTCCTCCACTTACTGCAAGCAGAAGTTTATCCTTTTGTTGAAAAAGATTTTCTTTTTTTATGTAAGTAATAAAATTTTGTAAAAGATTTGTTTGCATATTAGATTACCTAACCCAAGTTTTAAATTATTTTCGCATTTCCTAAAAACTCAACCCCGGTCTATCTCTCCTCGAATTTATTTGTCCCACTCCTATCAATTGATCACTTCTATCAGTAAAACTTTTGTAGTAAACAAGTATGGTATAATTATTTTCTGTTTCCCAATAATTGCCTTCCAATGCATTCGTTTTATCTGCACCATTTTCATCTACAAGTGTGTATGTGTATGAGTAATAGCCTTGTTTCATATACGCTGATACATCATACATACCTGTAGTTTCATTATAGCGCATTTTATATTTATCGCTCAATTCGTAGCCAGTAAATTGACCCCTCAAGTAAATATCTTTTTTATCAAACGGTTTGCCACCTGGCGGGGCAAAACTAAATTTTACTGTAGCATAATCTCCCTGCCAAAATGGATTAATACTTTCGTAAGTAATAATATTGTACATGCCATTATAATCAGCATAATATACATATCGTTGTGCACTCCTATCTATATCTGCCACTACATACATATTGGTAAATGTTTTTCCATAATCTGCGTGGTCTATTCGATCGCTCTGCAATCTAAAACTTCTAAGGTCCAGCCAGCGCCACTCCTTACCACCAGGAAATTGTGCAATATTTTCATTGGTATAATCCAACACATTGCCACGAACAAATGTGGGTACAATATCTTTTTGTGCATTATCCCAACGATTATTTTGCAGGACCACTACTTTTATTTGTTGTGCCGCACTAAATGCATTTAAATCTCCAGTGGTTATGGTAAACCTTACTTTTTGATATGCCGAAAAATTTTGTGCGCCCAGCAATTGTACCACCGATGCATTTATAGAAGCCTTAGCATCCACCACCAGCAAGCGTTTTGTAAAAGCCAGCTTAGATGTATCTCCATCTGTAAATACTTTCAATATATAATTGCCCGATTTTGTAGGAACCGAATTTTGTTCAGGCAAAATAGCTTGATAATGTGTGTATCTTGTAAGCGCAATAGAGGAGTAACGGTAAGTGGTAATACGGTTTTGCGTAAAACCCTTTATATAATCAAAAGGCGAAAGATTAACTGGCTTCCAGTTATAATCGCACAATTGGTAGGTGTAATAATAGCTTTTGTAATTTGCATCTAAGTCGTCGAACTCTAACTCAAATCTATTTCCGCCGCCAAGGTTATATACTGGCAATTGTGTTTGATCGCCATATTGAAACAATTGCGCAGTAGCAATACAATTCTTATATATTTTGTCTGGCTCTTGCGCCTTGCTTTTTATAGAACCCAAAAAAAACAAACCAGCAACTAAAAAAATTTTAAAATTCATTTACCCTTTTTATTATTTATTTTTGAAGATACAACAAAAATAACACGAATTTGGACGTTTCCTTCTTCATAGCTAAAAGATTAGCATCTGTTAAACAAAAAACCTTTAGCCGATTCATCATAGGTCTTGCTGCTACAGCCACTACACTCAGTGTGGCCGTTATGATTGTAGCCCTCAGTTTTGTAAATGGTTTTCAGCGAGTAATAAGTACAAAAGTTTTTAACTTTTGGGGTCATGTACGTGTGCAACAAAGCTTAGATGACAGAGGAAGCAGCGCCGAAGAGTACCCAATAAACGCAAACGATACAGTGGTAAAATATTTAATTAGTTTGCCAGAAGTTATTTCTGTAGAAAGTTATGCCACAAAATCGGCAATTTTAAAATACGGAACCGATATTGAAAGTGTTTTCTTAAAAGGCCTTGATAACAAATATAATTTTGCAAGGTTGCAACCATTTCTTATAAAAGGGAAATGGATAAGTTTTGCCGATAGCGGTTATAGCCAACAAATAAATATTAGCAATTATACTGCCACACAATTAAAATTAAATGTAAATGATAGTTTGATTGTATATTTTTTTAAACAAGATGGCAGCAAAAAAACACGCAAATTAAATATTGCTGGCATATATAAAACTGGTATTGAAGATTATGATAAAAATTTTGCGCTTTGCGATATAAATCTCATTCGTCGTTTGAACGATTGGGAGCCGACCCAAATTGGAGGCTATGAAATTTTACTAAAAAATTATAAAAAAACGGATAGCATTGCTGCAAAAATGTACGAACAATTACCAGATACTTGGTACGCAAAAAGCATAAAACAAGTACAACCACAAATTTTCGATTGGCTCAATTTACAAGGACAATTAAAAAATATTCTTCTCGTAATCATGGTTATTATTGCAGCCGTAAATCTCATTACATGCCTCATCATTCTTGCTCTAGAGCGTACCAGCATGACGGGTATTCTCAAAGCTACTGGCGCAAAAGATTGGGATATACAAAAAATATTTCTCTTCAACACATCTGGCGTAGCCATTATTGGAATCATAGCAGGCACAATCTTCGGAATAGCCATTTGTTTTATACAACAACAAACAGGCTTTATAAAACTAAACGAAGAGTCGTATTATATGAGTGTAGCACAAGCAGATGTAGATTGGGTGCAGGTTTTATGGGTAGATTTTGCAACGCTTTTCGTTTGTTTTCTCACACTTATTATTCCTACTTACTTGGTAAAAAAAGTACAACCAGTAAAAGCAATTACGTTTAGGTAAGATCCTCTCCTATCCTTCCGCCGACAGGTGGAGAGAGAAATTCATGAGATTATGCACAATATTATATTTTCTTATTATTATTGCCCAAACTAGAAGATAGCTATGGTCATTCCCTACACAGTGAAGGGTTGTCACTCACTTCATCGACATACCTACTTGTCCCTATGCTTGCGTAGGGATTCATCTTTTATTTTGCACTAGATTTTGCACCAGATTGAAGCGTAGATATTGGATTTGTTCTATGTTAGTGCAAACAAAATTATCCCCGTTGCAACTCCAGCATTCAAAGATTCGGCCTCACCTATTCTTTCGATAGAAATTTTTTCATCAGCCAAGGCAATAATTTCTTTCGAAATACCTTTCGATTCGTTACCAATAATAAAAATACCTTCTTTTATCTTTCCAATACTAGTTATATTTTTCCCACCAAGCACGGCTGCGTATTTTTTTATCTTGCTATGTTTTTGTAGCATTTCTTTAATATCTCCATACACTATATTTACCCTACCAAGGCTAGCCATTGTGCTTTGAACCACTTTAGGATTATAACAATCAGCCGTGGTGGCAGAGCAAAAAATGGTTTTTACCCCAAACCAATCTGCAATTCTTATAATGGTACCAAGGTTTCCTGGGTCTTGTATATCATCTAAAACCAATGTTAATGAATTGGAAATATTTATACTATTTGGCACCGTTTTTTTCTGAAAAACTGCCAATACATTATTTGCAAAAGTTAATGCTGATATTTTTTCTAATTCAAAATCTTGTACCACGCTAATCTGCTCTGTTAGCCTGTTCACAAGCTTTTTATCAAGTGCATCATACCCAATTTGAGTGCAATAAATAGCCTCACATTCAAAAATATTACCCTCCAAAAGCTCGGCTACAACCTTTGGCCCTTCGGCAAAAAATGAATTATGTTCATCTCTAACTTTTTTGTGCTGCAAACTTTGGATATATTTGATGGTAGCTTTTGTAATCATAATAAAAATATTAGGCAGATTATCTGCACTTAGCACAAAATGAGTCTTTTTCGCCTTAAATATATCATTTTTCTTTTAGTATTACTTTCTTCTTGTGCTCCTTTAGAAAAGGCAACCACTTTCTACTCTAAAGTACCCAAAAATAAACCTTATCTAATAAAAAATAAAATTGTAAGAGTAGATTGGAAATTTGATAAGCAAGAAGCTGATGCTGTAGAACAACGATTAAAAAACCAATTGGAAGATAGTTCAAAAGAAAAAGCGCCAAAAGAAATTTTAGGATTAAAGTTTATAAAAAACCCTGTTGTTTACGATACTGGATATTCAAGCATTTCTGCAAAAAATATGCAAGGGTCCATGTATCATCTTGGGTATTACAATGCAATAGTTAAATTTCGGCCCGACACTATTGGCAAAAAAAAGAATCAAATAGTAGAAAATTATTTTGTAATTGCCGGTAAACCCACTTTAATAGACACCGTAAGTTATCGTCTAAAAATTCCTGAATTACAAAGCATCGCCATCAATTCTCGTAATGAAGCATTGCTTGTAAAAAACAACCCAGTTACAAAAACGGCTGTACTTTCAGAAATAAGTAGATTGGTAGATAGTTTTAGAAACAATGGCTATTACAAATTTACAGCTGCCGAATTGAAGGTTAGAGGCGATAGTAGCATTGCTGCATTAACCGATATTAGCGATGATCCTTTTGAGCAATTGGAAGCATTAAATGAGGCTCAGAAAAAAAGAGATTCCCCTACGGTAAAACTTGCTTTAGTAATTGTAAAACCCGAAGACAGTACAAAACTAAACAGGTATTCCATCAATAAAATTTATGTACTAACAGATTTTAGGCCAGGCGACAACTTTGTAAAATCATCAAAACTTACAGAATTAAAAACCAAAAATTTAATTCTTCGTTTCCATGAATTTTTATTTAAAGCCTCGCTCTTAGAACGAAATATTACCATGCACCCAGGAGATGTGTACAAACAAGATGAATATTATAAAACACTTAATAACCTTTCGAGAATTGGTGTTTGGCAAAGTGTAAATATTCGTATTGTAGATAATTTTGACGAGCCCGATAAAATAGATTTGATAATAGAATTGTTGCCTGCAAAAAAATTCAGCAATGTGAATTCTTTAGATTTGAGTTACTCCACAGGAAATTCTAAGAATGCACTTGGTGGAAACTTATTCGGCGTTTCACTAAATTTCTTATTAGAAAATAAAAACCTAGCTAAAGAAGCCATAAAAATGAGCCACAACCTTAGGGCTGGTATTGAGCTTAACAATAAAAATAGAACCAATACTAATAATGTCATTAATTCTAATGAAGTTAGTTACAGTAATAATGTTACTGTTCCTAGATTGCTTTTCCCAAAATTTCTTTTACCCAAAAAAGCAAAAGAAAAATTTAGAACTAAAACAGGTGAAACTTTCATCAATACAAACTTAGCTTATAGCAATAGGCTTGAGCTATTTAATTTACAGTCGTTAAATCTTAGTTTAGGCTATTCCTTTTTAACAAAAAAAAATAGAAAGTTTGTAATACGCCCTTTTAATGTGGAATACAATTTTTTGTATAACAAAACAGATAGTTTCACCCAAATCCTAAACAGAAATCCTTTTCTAAATTACTCCTACAATACCTCCTTTGTGCTAGGCATGGCTGGAAGTTATTCTAGCATAAAAAAAACAAATAATTCTATTACCGGAAATACAAGGGAGACTGGCTTTAAGGTAAATATTGAAGAGAGCGGGCTTACCCCTCTTGGAATTATACCAATTTTACCTGACATAAAAAGAAAATATTTTAAATTAGATCTTGAATTAAAAAAAACATTTACACGAAAAAAATATGAAATTGCAACTAGGTTTTTTGGAGGGTTAGGTATTCCTTTAAAAGGCGATAGTGCGCTACCATTTTTCAAACAATTTTATGGTGGTGGTAGTAATAGTATGCGTGGTTGGCCAATACGTGGTATCGGTAGAGGCTCTCAAAAACTAATTCCCTTTGTGGCAGGGCAAAGTACCTTTAATGACCGCACTGGTGATATGCAGATAGAATTCAATACAGAACTCCGTCACGACATTACACCTATTTTTTCTTGGTTAAAATTAAAAGGTGCAGCGTTTATGGATTGGGGAAATGTTTGGAACATTAAAAACTCCAATCCTGCACGTGGACGGGATGAAACCCAACTTAATAATTTTTACAAAGAAATTGGTATGGCAGCAGGCTATGGCTTTAGATTTGATGCCACTTATGTTGTATTGAGAGCTGACTTTGGCTTTCGATTTAAAAGACCTGAAACCAGTGATATAAAGAATGGATGGAAAGCGCCAGACCTAAGCTTTGATGATGTATTTCAAAAAATATTATCGAAAGAATTTAGGCAGTGGCGATACGAAAATTTCAATTTTTCTTTTGGTATAAATTATCCGTTTTAAGGGAATTTCGGGTTGAATGGTTATGGGTTTCTGGTTACTTACTCTATGAATTTCAAATTTCTTCAAATAAATTCGAACTTTAAAAACCATCAACAATTTAGCAATAAAACAGTTTAACAATTCAAGCCTTCCAATAATTCTTCCATAGTATTTGCATCATCCACATTGTACTTTCCAATTTTAGTTCTACGCAATTCGCTCAAGTATGCTCCACAGCCTAACACAACGCCCATATCGTGTGCAAGGCTACGTATGTATGTGCCAGTGCCGCATAGTACACGAAATTCAACAATTGGCAATTCCACTTTTGTAATCTCAAATTCAGTAATGGTAATTGTTCTAGCTTTTAATTCTACTGCTTCTCCCCTACGTGCAAGCTCGTATAAAGCTTCGCCATCTATTTTTATAGCTGAATATATTGGTGGAAACTGTTGTATTTCTCCTATAAAATTTCTAGTAGCATCTACAATATTTTCTTTTGTTATTTGACTGTATTCCTTAAAATCTTGTGGCATACTTTCTTTATCGTATGTAGGTGTAGTGGCGCCAAGTGTAAAAGAACCTGTGTATTCTTTTTCTTGCGCCATGAATTCGTTTATTTTTTTGGTAAATTTTCCTGTGCAAACTATCAAAAGCCCAGTAGCCAATGGGTCTAGCGTGCCCGCATGACCAACCTTTTTTATTTTAATAGAATTTCGAATTTTTCTAACCACATCAAAAGAAGTCCAGTGTAATGGTTTATCTATCAATATTACTTTTCCTTCTTCAAAAGTTTTTCTCACTTCATCGCTCACTTGTACCTGTGGCAATTTTTTATGATGATGTTCTTCTTCAGTGCCTGCTATGCTTGCTTTATGTTTTTGTAAATAAGATCCTTTTGCCATATTATTAGCCCCCTAAATCTCCGCTAATAGGCGGAGGACTTTCGAAGTATGTTTAGTTTTGAGTCAATATAATTTTCATAGTGAAATTTTGTTAATAACAATGGTGTCATTTAACAAATAAAATAAGCTAAAATACTCTATTTATTTTATGCTCCATCATAAACAAATCCACCAAAACCATTGCCGTTACTGCTTCTACAACCACTGGCACTCGCAATGCAATACACAAATCATGTCTGCCTTTTACAGAAAATGATTCTACCATTTCAGTTTCCTTATTAAAAGTTTGTTGCTCTTTTGGTGTAGAAGATGTTGGCTTTACTGCAATGCGAAAAACCAAATCATTTCCATTTGTGATACCACCCGAAATTCCACCAGCATGATTGGTGAGTGTATGTCCTTCTTTATTTTGTATGGCATCGTTGTGCTCGCTACCAAACATTTTTGCTGATGCAAAACCACTTCCAAATTCAATCCCTTTTATAGCAGGAATGGCAAACAATGCATGTGCCAATATTGATTCTACTGAATCGAAAAATGGTTCGCCTAAACCAATGGGTAAATTTTTTACAACACACTCCACAATCCCTCCTACACTATCTCCTACTTCCATTGCTTTTGCAATTCCATTTTCAATATCTGCTTCTCCACCTACTTCTTTTAAAGTAGCAATGCAAGAAATATTTTTATTGGTATGCTGCAATATTTTTTTTGCAACTACACCTGCTGCAACCAAACAAACAGTCAACCTTCCACTAAAATGCCCGCCACCTCTATAATCTTCAAAACCACCAAACTTTTGCGAAGCAGTAAAGTCTGCATGTCCAGGCCTTGGCACAGCTCTTTGCTTTTCATAATCGCCACTACGAGAATTGTTGTTTTCAAAAATAATGGTAAGCGGTGCTCCAGTAGTTTTATCATTAAAAACCCCTGTTAAAAAAATGGGAATATCTCCTTCTTTTCGGGGTGTTGTGCCGGGTTGTGTACCACCTTGCCTTCTTGTAATATCTTCTAAAAAATCTGCTTTGGTAATATTAATACCAGCTGGGCAACCATCAATATTTATTCCAACCGATGGCCCGTGAGATTCTCCAAAAATATTTACTCGAAATAATGTTCCAAAACTGTTCATGTGGTAAAGTTACGGGTTGAAAGTTGAAGGTTCAAAGTTGAAAGTTTAAAGTTTAAAGTTCAAAGTTCAAAGTTTTTAAATTCAGACTACCTTGCGAAATAGATAGCTTGTACTGCCCACTGCCCACTGCCCACTGCCCACTGCCCACTGCCCACTGCCCACTGCCCACTGCCCACTACCCACTGCCCACTACCCACTCCCAACTTCCAACTGCATCAAGTCTTCAAAAAACAGCGGATACGATTTATTAATTGCATCAGCTTCTGTAATGGTAATATTCCCATCTGCTCCCAAAGCCGCCACAGCAGCAGCCATGGCAATACGATGGTCATGATGCGAAGATACTTCTGCTGACTTTATAGCACCGCCTTCAATAATCATTTCATCATTTTCCAAAACAATATTGATACCCATTTTTCCAAAAATATCTTGCAAAGTTTTTGCTCTATCACTTTCTTTTGCTGCAAGTCTATGTATGCCTTTTATTTTTGTAATTCCTTTACAATAAGCCGCCAGTGCTACCAATGGCGGAAATAAATCAGGACAATCCGTAGCATCAAATTCAAAAGCATGTAAATCTGTTTTTGATATTTCAATAAAATCTTTTGTACTGTTTATGGTTGCACCACATAATTTTAATACTTCCATTATAGCTTTATCCGCTTGTGCAGAATCTATATCTAATCCTGAAAGTTTCACTGAGCCTGCAATAGCACCTGCTACCAATAAAAAAGAAGCACTACTCCAATCGCCTTCTACAATATATTCAATTATTGTATTATCATTATTTTCTTTTGGATTGATGATAAATCTTTCATAATTATCATGCACAATATTGTAACCAAAATTTGCCATCACATTCAATGTAAGGTCGATGTATGGTTTACTTTTTAAATCATTAACATTTATCGTTACGGGTTCTGTAGCCGCATCGCCAAAGGCAAATAGAAAGCCTGTAAGAAATTGCGAACTCAATGAACCATCTATAGTAATATTTTTTGGTTGTAATGGTCCTTTTATTTGCAAAGGCAATTTGCCATTCGTAGAAATAATATCTATTCCCAATTGAGGAAATATTTGATCAAAAAAATCCATTGGGCGTTTTTGCAAACTCCCATCGCCATTGATATGTATGGTAGATGATGATAAAGCGGCTATAGGTGAAAACATTCTTATTGATAATCCGCTTTCACCACAATTGATTGTTTTCGATTCTGAAATATTAGCATCAAAACCTTTAGAGATAATTTCTACATAATCGTTTTTAAAATGAATGGTAGCGCCCAGTTGTTGTATAATATTTAATGCAGCTTTATCATCGTTGCTTATGCCCGCATTGTGTATATGCGTAGTGCCTTTATGCAATAGTGCAGCCGCACATGCCCGTTGCATGCTACTCTTAGACGCAGGTGCAACAAGGGTTCCGTTTATTATTGAAGGAGAAACAATAGTTGTCATTATAAAGTTTGATCTAGCAATGATTCAATTTGTGTAAAAGATATTTTTTGAACAACAGCATCGCCAATGCTGTTTAATAAAACAAAATTAATAGCATCGCCAGTTCGTTTTTTATCTTTTTTAAGGGAAGAAAGAACTTGCCCTTTATCTATTTGTAATGATACTGGCAAGCCGTATTGTTGTAATATTTGTACCAATTTTTCTTTTGAGGCTGAATCAAAATTATTAATTTCTTCAGAAATCTTTGCTGCCATTATCATTCCTATACTTACCGCATGGCCATGAGGCAAGTTGTATAAATTTTCTATGGCATGCCCAAATGTGTGTCCAAAGTTTAATAAATATCTTTCGCCAGTTTCAAATTCATCATTTACTACTACAGCCGTTTTTAAAGCTACATTTTTTTCAATTAATGCAGCTGTTGCATTTTTATTCTCAAAATAGTAATCATTATTATTTGCTGCCAGTTCATTAAACATAGCTCCATCTTTTATACAAGCATGCTTTATAATTTCTGCAAAACCATTTACCCATTCTGCTTTTGGTAGTGTTTCTAAAAAAGAAAAATCGTATAAAATAAATTGTGGTTGGTAAGTAGTGCCTACCATATTTTTATACATGCCTACATTCACGCCATTTTTTCCTCCAATGGCGGCATCCGTCATACCAAGAATTGTTGTAGGCACCAATCCCAATTTTATTCCACGCTTGTATATACTGGCTACATAGCCCGCAATATCTGTAACCACACCACCGCCAACACCTACAAGCATAAAGGATTTATCAATATCCGTTTCTAGCATTTGGCTTACTACGCTATCAATAGTAGTTTGTGTTTTATTTTTTTCATTACCATCAATTTTTATAACAGCATAGTTTTTAAACTTATGCTCATGCAATGCAAAAATGGTTTCATCTGTAAGAATAAAAATCTTTTCTTTAGGATGAAAATCTTGAACTTGTTCAAATGCTGCATCCAAAATCGTTTTTACTTTCCCTCCAGAATAATTTGTTTCAATAATCCTCATAAACTATTTAATTTTTTTCCAGGTTCATTCATTATTTTATTTTGATGGTTAATACTTTCCATATGTACCGCATCAAAATATTTTACCAAAAATTCTTTGCTCAATGTAAGTGTATTGCCCTTTGCTAAGGCTCTGTCCAAAATTTCATTCCATCTTGCCGTTTGCAAAATGGTAAGGTTATTTTGTTTTTTATAAATACCCACTTCATCAGCAATTTTCATTCTTCTATTCAGTAAGCTTAGCAATTCATCATCCACTTGGTCTATTCTTTCTCTTAATAATGATAATTCTGTAGCGTTATCTGTATCATTTTTTACACGCCACAGCAAATCATCTAACATAATAGATAAAACTTGCGGTGTTATTTGTTGCTTGGCATCGCTCCATGCATTATCGGGGTCTATGTGCGATTCTATAATGAGTCCACCAAAATCGAGGTCAATACTTTTTTGTGCCACCATTTGTAGCATATGTCTGTTGCCACAAATATGCGATGGATCGCAAATGAGCAACATATCAGGATAACGCCGTTTCATTTCTATAGGCAAATGCCACATGGGCGCATTACGATATTCAGTATTGCCGTAAGAAGAAAAACCACGATGTATCATCCCTATATCTAGCATGCCTACTTTTTGCAAACGCTCAATTGCACCGCTCCACAATTCCAGATCTGGGTTTATAGGATTTTTTACTAACACAGGAATATCAACACCTTTCAATGCATCAGCAACTTCTTGCACAGAAAAAGGATTTACAGTTGTACGAGCACCAATCCATAAAATATCTACGCCATGTTTTAAGGCTTGCTCCACATGTTGTGCTGTAGCTACTTCTACAGTTGTAGGCAAACCAGTTTCTTTTTTTGCAGTGGTAATCCACTCCAAACCAATTTCTCCAATACCCTCAAACAAACCAGGTTTTGTACGAGGCTTCCAAATACCAGCACGTAATACATCAATTTTACCCATGGCAGCAAGATTTTTTGCCGTTTGTAAAACCTGCTTTTCCGTTTCTGCACTACATGGCCCACTAATTATAAGTGGGCGTTTATTCCAAATATCACATAATCCTTCCTTCATTTATTACTATTAATTAGTGTTGTCCGATATAAATTAAAAATAAGGGTGGTTTTGTGACCACCCTTTATCAACTTTGTAGTTACTACACAATAAAGTTTGATATGAACAA
>JAYTLA010000049.1:0-16276 GCA_043729825.1 Ferruginibacter sp. | reverse complement strand
TTGTTCATATCAAACTTTATTGTGTAGTAACTACAAAGTTGATAAAGGGTGGTCACAAAACCACCCTTATTTTTAATTTATATCGGACAACACTAATTATTATCTTCTTTCTAATATTTCTAAGAATTTACTTCCGAATTAATAAACCCAATAGAAAATACTTTGCATTAATTAATTTTAATAAACCAACTAATGACATTATAAAAAAAGCAACCAAAGGGATTTTAAATTCAGAAAAAACAGAACCCTTTTTTGTACATGTTGCCCCTATGAATGACGAGATAGAACAGTTGAATAACTTGCTTGCTAAAAATGGATTTGCTTGGCTAAATGGTAAACCTGGTGATGGAAAAACAATGTTAGCTTATCATACGATGTTTACCCATATAGAAAAAGTAAAACTGTATTTTGGTGCTAGATATCTTATATTATTTGAGCGCAAATGGAAATGTTATAACCTTCTGATAAACAAGTTAAAAGATGATAAAGATATTGATGCCATTCTTGAAGAGTTAGATTATTTAAAAGGGGGTAAAAGAAAAATAATTTTAATTGATGATGCACATAAAATAGGCTTTGAGGAAGCTCTTAAGTTTCAATTTAAGGAGGAAGCAAAAGAAAAATTAAATGGGAAGTTTATTTGGGTAAATACAAATTACCTAGACAATACAAATTCTCAATTAGAAGACTCCATTAATATTGAATTTAATAATTTCTATCCTAAACTTTTAGATGCTTTATATGATTCAAAAATTCCAATTATAAAAGAAATTGTAAAAGAAAACTGCTCAGAAATAGATAAAGCTAAAAACCTAAAAGCAAAAGGCAAAATCAATGATTCTTGGCATTTTAATTTTGTTGCCACCAAGGGAGAATTAAGGATAAAACAATTATTAGAAAAACTTAGTACAATTAAATCAGAGCAAGATACCCTTTTGTTATCTGTTTTTTTGTTTTCTGTTAGAAATGTTTTAACAGATGAGAAAGAGATAAATAGCAATGCGTTTACCTCAATTTTGAGCAGTGTAACAGGTTTGCAATTTAAAAAAAATATTGAAAATTACACTACACAAAAAATTATTAATGATTTAACCCTTCAGGAAAAAGGAAGGTTTATAATAGTTGAAAACAAAAGCAGCTTAGATAAAGGTTATTTAAAAACACCTCATTTTAAGATGTCAATTGAAATTATTAAGTCGATTTGTAATGAAACAGTATTTAGCGACACAGTGTTTATAAAACAAATTATTGATACTTCTGATACATTCTTTAATAAAAACTTTATTGATTGTAAATATTTTTATATTTTTTTCAATGCTCTTAACGACTATCAAACATATTTTTTAGAAGGGCATAAATCATGGATTACGGAGTTTTTAACCGACCTAGTTCCTGAACAATTTCATGTGTACCCAGGTTTGATATCTATTCTAAAAAAATCGCACAATTCGTTTTATCTCGAATTATTGACTGATGATTATTTAAATAAAATTGCTACAAAAATATCTTCTGTTAATGTTAGTAGATTTTCTGCAATACAACAATTATTAACCATATTGGGAAGCGATAAGATCAAGCTTATTGAAAAGTTGGACATTGGAATATTGACAAAAAAAATTAAAGATGCCGAATTAATTCAATTTAAACAAATTGCAGATTTTATAATAGCATTAGGAGTACACAAAGAAAAATTATTTATTAATTTTAAAGATTCGGATTGGGAAACATTCGCAAAAAAAACTACCATAGCTGAGGTGACTCAATTTTCAAAAGTTGCATATTTTTTAATAGCATTAGAAGCATACAAAGAAGAGCTACTTATAAATTTTAAAGATTCGGATTGGGAAACATTCGCAAAAAAAACTACCATAGCTGAGGTGACTCAATTTAAACAAGTTGCCGCTTTTTTAACAGTTCTAGGACCATACAAAGTAAAGCTACTTATAAATTTTAAAGATTCAGATTGGGAAACATTTGCGGATAAAATAAATAGCGTTACAGTAAATCAATTGGGGCATATTGAAGCCATTATTACTGCAATCGGTGAAGCTAAAAAAGGTCTCATATATAAATTGAATTGGGGGAAATTAGCATTTATTGCAACTAAAGCGGAGGCAAATCAACTTGCTCAAGTTGCGGATTTCATAATTGCATTAAAAGAAGATAAAAAACAGCTTATTGAGAAGTTAACTGATTCTGATTGGGAAATTTTTGCAGAAAAAATAAAAACACCTGATGATTTTAAATACAAACAAGCTACGGATTTTATTATTGCTTTAGGGGAAAACAAAAATAAACTCATTGAAAAGTTTAAAGTCGAGGATTGGGAACTTCTAGCAAATAAAATAAATAAAACTGAGTTGATTCATCTTCGACATCTTGCAGATTTTATAAATGCATTGGGAGATGAAAGGAAAAAACTCTCAAATTTGATAGATAGTGAGAAGATTATTAAAATTTCAAAGGATATTAATAAAGATGAAATTGCTTCTCTTTGTTTAATTATTGCTAGTTTGGGCGGCGAAAACCAAACTGAGCTAATAAATAAAATTGATTGGATGCCCATTTTAAAAATGATAACACTTAATCATAGTAAAAATATTCATATTTTATCAAATGTACTTTATTATCAAAATAAAAAACAGAATTCTATTTTTAATCAAATTGAAAAAAACAATGTGACAAATTATTTGACAGAAAAAGAGGAAGATATTATTAAATATGCAACTATTTATTATAAATCTCCCAATGATTTTTCTTACAGTGCCAAGCTTTTGAACGTATTAATTCCTTATCCATTAAATATTGTCATTCCAATTTTAAAAGATATTAAAACCAAGATTATAACAGGCTTTGATATTTCACCAAGATATTACAAGAGTTTTTCTAATTTACTTAATGCTACTCATAAAATTAATTCTGCTATAGCGAATGAGATTATTACAAACAGTTTGGTAAAAAATAAATTATACGATTCGTTTGAAAATGATGTTATGAGCGAGCAAATTGCGGGTTTACAAAACTTGTTGACTGCAATTAGAGATATTAACCAAGTCATCTACGATGAAATTATTTCTTTAGAGTGTATTAAAAAATTAAATCTTACCCCAAACCCCTAATGGCGCAGAGTTATCCGCCTCCGTTGGTCGTATGCACCAACTCCTCCATACGTGAGTGCCTAGGCATGGTCCGTGACCAGCCGACCAAATTAATAAAAATCATTTTAAAAAAGCATTTAATGACGCAACGGCCGGTCACGGACCAGGCCTAGGTGAATGCGAGATAGGTAACACTTCTTTGATGGAATGGAAAAATTCAAAATACGTGCAGGGAAATTTCATTAGATTTGAAATACCAATATAAACACTTATTTAACTTAGTATGGAACAGGGTATTATTTTGTTGCTAATTGTAGTCGTAATTTTTGTATTTAATCGTTGGCGGTTTGAGACAAAAAGGATAAATCGTCGTAACTATTATAGAAACAACTATCTTAAATCGGACGCATGGAGTCGTAAACGTTATGTAGTGTTAAAGCGTGACAATTGGAAGTGTGTATTTTGTGGAGGAAAAGCTACTCAAGTTCATCACAAAAAATATGCAAAGGCAAATATTGGAAAAGAACCTATTGAATGGCTCGTTTCTGTATGCAAAAAATGTCATGACGCACAACATCAATAAGCCCCTAATGGCGCAGAAATGTGGGCCCTATCTCAGAAATGATGCTCAGCTTTTGTGTGTTGGCTTTCTGGGCGGCACTATAAAAATTATTTTTTTGCTAACAATGTTACACGTACCTTTATTTTATAAACACACGTGTTATGACAACCAAGTTAACCCTCACCATTGATGATGCAGTCATTTCTTCTGCAAAAAAATATGCACAACAAAAAGGTAGAAGTTTATCAGATGTGGTAGAAAATTATTTGAAAACACTTTCTGCAAAACCAAGTTTAAACGAAGAAATTTCTCCTCGTGTGTCAAAATTGATGGGTGTAATAAAATTAGACAAAGATTTTGATTATAAAACAGCCTTAGGAAACGCCTTGGCTAAAAAATATAAAAAATGAAATCTTTATTTGTAGATACAAATGTATTGATAGATTTTTTAGCAGATAGAAAACCGTTTTCCATAGCAGCTGCAAGGTTGTTTACATTATCCCTTTCTAAAAAAGTGAAGCTATATATTTTTGCTGTTTCTTACAACAACATTTATTATATCTTAAGGCAATCGTTGTCGCATAAAGACACACTTCATTTATTATCTGAATTGTTAGAAATGACTGAACTGGTAGATGTAACAAAAATTATTATTGATGATGCTATAAAATCTGATTTTAAAGATTTTGAAGATGCTATTCAATATCACTGCGCATTATCTATAAACAAAATTGAAATTATTGTTACTAGAGATACAAAAGATTACAAAAAAAGCACCATCCCCGTAATGACAACATCTGAAGTTTTAAATATTTTGTAATTTATGAAATATTCCATTTGGACAATGATATTCGGGCTTTGTCTTTTTCTCTACGGTGTTCTCCAAAAAATATTACACACACCCAAAGCAGATGCTGTTTTACTAACCTCTAAATTTATTTTAGAGCTAGCAACTATTTTAATCGTAATAAATATTTTTATGAAAAAAAATTAAATTTTCAACCCTTTCATATACTCCGCATCTACCTGCACTGCCTGCATTGGCGTGCCATTAGGGTAAGCCTCTTGCTCCACAATAAAATATTGCATGCCGTTTTCTTTAGCGGTTTTTAATATTTTGGTAAAATCAATTGAACCCTTTCCTAAGTCGGTAGAATTTTTTCCATTGTCTTCTACAAGTGTTTTGTTTCTATCTTTTACATGGCAAAGGCGAAAGCGATTTTTATATTTTTTTAACCATTGCTCAGGGTCTTCGTTGGCAGTAGCCACCCAATAAATATCCATTTCAAAATCCACCAATGCCGGGTCGGTATTATCCATCATTACTTGTTGTGGCAAGAGGCCATCTAGCTTTTTAAATCCATAATCGTGGTTGTGGTAAGCAAAAGAAATACCTTCTTTTTTACAAATGGCACCAAGTGCATTAAATTTTTCTGTTTCTTTTTTAAAATCGTCTATAGATTTTTGTGGGCCAAACCACGGGCATATTAAATATTTAATTCCAATGGCTGCGGCTTCTGCGGCTTTCTTTTCAAAGTCTTTATTAATATCGCAATGAGCAGAAACTATTTTCATATTCAAATCATCCATGTACTTTTTAAAATCGGTATTGCTCATACCCCAATACATTCCCATGTCTCCCTCAAAACTTTCTATTTGTGTATATCCATAAGAAGCTATTTGTTTTAATATCGCTTTCGGGTCTTTGGCCATATCATCTCTTACACTCCATAGTTGCAAACCAAAATCTTTTATACCAGCTTCTGTATTTGTAGCTTTATTTTCTGATGCAAAATTACATGCACTTGGTATCAATATTGTTCCTAACGCAACACTCCCTGTTAATTTTAAAAATTTTCTACGATCATTATTCATGGTTATATATTTTATGCTGTCTTATAAATGGTTTAATATTTAGTAAGCAAACTAAACTTCTATTCCGAAAGCTATCGGAACTAAACTAAAAGGTTTGAGATAAAATAAGCATTACAAAATACTAAACTGTTATTATAAATATTATTCTGCCCAAGCTTTATCTCCTTTTTTGTAGGTATAATTTCCATCGTATTTAGTTGGTACGGGTAAATGTCTTAATGTTTTTGTAGAGCCAGTCTCTGAAGTAAAGAACCCCCAAAGTGTTAATTGCTTTATCATCGTATAATAATGTGAAGGTGTTTCTTCAAATTCTTTTTGATCTTTCCAACCAAGCGTACTATTGGCTTTTACATTTTCTTCTTTTTTAGACTTGTCTTCTTCATCTCTTTTTGTATTATAAGCCTTGGCTTCTTTTTCTAAAGTAATTAAAAAATCGTGGCGTTGCTGTGGGGTGCATTCCATAAAGGGTTTGCCATTTGTTTTTTTACATGCAGTTTCCAATGTAGCTATACCATCTACAAAAACAGCTTGTTGTTTTTCGTTGTAGCAATCTGTTATCATTGTTTGCATAAACGCTCCAATCTTTGCCGCTTTTGCGCCTGGGGTATCAGTTGTGGGAATAATGGTTTCACCAATTTCGTCCAACAAAGAAATATTGGTGGGCGTAAAACCTGCATCTGCTTTTGGGCCTGCTTTACAACCGCTCAAAAATAAATCTCCACCTACTACCACAGCACCAGTAAGTACCGCTATCATTTTTAAAAGTTCTCTACGTTCCATAGAAAAAAAATTAATTGTTATTGATTAATTGTTTCAATATATACCTACTACAAATTCCCTTTTTTTAATTCGCTCACAGCAAAGTCAACCGCCCTTGCTGTTAATGCCATATAGGTTAAAGAAGGATTTACACAACTAGCACTCGTCATACAGGCGCCATCTGTTACAAATACATTTAATGCATCCCATACTTGGTTGTGCCCGTTCAATACAGATGTCTTCGGGTCACGCCCCATTCTTGCTGTTCCCATTTCATGAATACCTTGCCCTACGCTGTAACCCGAATCGTATGTTTCTACTTTTTTCACACCAGATGCTTCCAGCATTTCTTTTGCATCGTTCATCATATCTACCCGCATCTTTTTTTCATTCTCTTTTATTTCTACATCAAAAGAAAGTACGGATAGTCCCCACTTGTCTTTTTTGTTTTTGTCTAATGTAATTTTATTATTGTGGTAAGGCAACATTTCGCCAAAGGCAAGAAAATTAATATTCCAATTATCGCTTGGCTCGCTTAGTGCATTTTTTAAATCTGCACCCAAAGTAAACTCTGCTACATCTACCCCACGACCACGGCCTGCGCCACCTTGATAACCAAAGCCACGTATATAATCTCTCTTATCGTCATACACATTTCTAAACCTTGGAATATAAATACCAGTTGGCCTGCGTCCGTATTCATATTTATCGCTAAACCCTTCCACCGTTCCGCTTGCACCTGTTCTAAAATGATGATCCATTACATTGTGCCCTAGCTCTCCGCTGCTGCTTCCTAGTCCACCTTCCCACACATCGGTAGCAGAATTCATCAACACCCAAGCCGAGTTTAATGCTGATGCATTTAAGAAAATAATTTTTGCATTGTACGTGTAGGTAACATTTGTTTCTGCATCTAATACTTCTACCCCTGTTGCTTTTTTTGTGTTTTTATCGTACAAAATTTTTGTAACAATAGAAAATGGGCGAAGGGTAAGATTGCCAGTTTTCATAGCCGCTGGTAATGTGGCAGATTGTGTACTAAAATATGCACCAAATGGACAACCCCTCCAGCATCTATCACGGTATTGGCAATTGGTTCTGTCGTGGTGCGGTTGTGTAATATTTGCACTGCGACCAATAATTAAATGTCGCTGTTTGTTGTAATGCGCCTCTAGTCGTTTTTTTACATCTTTCTCCACACAGTTCAATTCCATGGCAGGCATAAACTCACCATCTGGCAAAACATCCAACCCCTCTTTGCTTCCTTGTATGCCAGCAAATTTTTCTGCATAGCTGTACCATGGTGCTAAGTCATCATAACGTATTGGCCAATCCACCCCAATGCCATCTTTTCCATTGGCTTCAAAATCCCACTTGTTCCAGCGATAACTCTGGCGCCCCCACATGAGCGAACGTCCGCCTACTTGATACCCACGAAACCAGTCGAATCTTTTTACTTCGGTATATGGACTTTCTTTATCTTTTACCCAAAAATCCAATACGGTTTCATTGAGTGGATAATCTCTTTTAAGTACTGGGTAATCTTTTATCATTTCCTCTGTTCTGCCGCCACGATGTGGAAATTCCCAAGCTTCTTTATTGGCGTTTACATAATCTTTTACATGCTCAATGTTTCTTCCTCTTTCAAGCATCAAAACTTTCAAGCCTTTTTCAGTAAGTTCTTTGGCAGCCCAGCCACCACTAATTCCAGAACCAATTACAATAGCGTCGTACGAGTTATCAGGCATAATATAGGTTTATGTATTTAAAAAAAATTACGTTTTATTATTATTACAAATTTTATTTTTTGTTGAAAAGTTTCGTTTCTCTACATTGCTATACATCACATTTTTTTATAGCATACTTCAATGCCTTGGCTTTTTCTTCATTTGTTTTTCCTGTGGGAATAAATTCTTGCGCTACATATTCCTTATACCCAGTTGCCACAATTGCTTTCATTATTGCAGGATAAAAAAGCTCCTGTGTTTCATTTATTTCGTTTCTGCCTGGTACACCCGCTGTATGATAATGTCCAAAATATTGGTGGTTATCTTTTATGGTTCTTATTACATCGCCTTCGTTTATTTGCATATGATAAATATCATATAGCAATTTAAAATTAGGAGAGTTTATTTTTTTACACAACGCAATACCCCACGCACTCTTATCGCACATATAATCTGGATGATCTACTTTGCTATTGAACAACTCCATCTGAATTATTACACCTTTCCGTTCTGCTAAACCCATTATTTGTTTTAATCCATCGGCACAATTTTGCATACCTATTTCATCATTCATTCCATTTCTATTACCACTAAAACAAATCAAATTTTTATATCCTGCTTTTGCCACCAATTCAATATGCTCTGTATAATTCTTAATTAATGTGGCGTGGTTTTTTTTATCGTTCCATCCGTCCACCAAACTTATTTCTGCGCCATTACACATCGATGAATAGATGCCGTGTTTTTTTAAAATATTCCACTCGCTTGGTCCAACTAAATCTATTGCTGAAAAACCAAGTTTTTTCACCAAAACACAAAGCTCATCGAGTGTGAGGTGGCTATATGTCCATCTACAAACAGAATGATTAATATTTCCTCTTAAACCCAAACTTATTTCTTCTGCATCAAATTGCTCCATAGCATAGCTTTTCCCAACAGCTAAACAAGCCGCTCCTGTAACAAAAGATTTTATAATTTGTCTGCGTTTCATGCTGCGGTAGCCATTTTATTTTTATCATTTTTAAAAAAAACAAAAAACATTAAAGCAACGCCTGCAGCAAATATGCAAGGAATAATCCAAATGTTTTGCCATTGATGGTTTACCACTTTTCCTGCAGCATCTGTAATAGCATAGTTGCCAGCTATTTTACCTGCAGCCCAAAAACCAATATACATTCCTACACCATATGTGGCTAGTGTTATTAATCCCTGAGCAGATGATCTTACTCGTTCGCCCGCTTTTTGATCGGTATAAATTTGCCCTGTTACAAAAAAGAAATCGTAACAGATACCGTGCAAAATAATACCAGCATACAACATCCATATTCCAGAACCTGTATCGCCATATGCAAACAAAACATACCGCAAAACCCAAGCCAGCATTCCTATCAGTAACATTTGCTTTGTACCAAATCTTGCAAAAAACAAGGGCATCAAAAATAGAAAAAGTGTTTCGCTCATTTGCCCCATAGATTGTTTTGCGGCTGCACCGGTCATGCCAGATTCATTTAAAAATTGATTTGTTTGTCCATAATAAAAAGCCAATGGAATACAAATTAAAATAGAAGCAATAAAAAAGATAAGATAATTTTTATCTTTTAAGATTTTTAAAGCGTCTAAACCTAGCGCTTCTGACACCGTAACATCTTTACCAGCCTTAGGCGGAGGCGTGTTCGGTAAAAAGAAACTATAAATCCCAAAAGCAGCAGAAACGATTGCCGCTACTTTATATGTTACACCCAATGTTTCTGGATTTTTTTCCCAAGCCATCCAACCAATGATTAAGCCTGATACTATCCAACCAATGGTGCCCCAAACTCTAATACTTGAAAATTGTTTTTCTGCATTGGTTGTTTGGTTTAATGCAATGGAATTTACCAATGCCAGCGTTGGCATATAAATAATCATATAAATAAGCAACATGGTATAAAAAGAACCAAATGCTGTTTGAGTAGATAATAAATACAACAAACCTGCTCCTGCCAAATGCAATACACCCAATATTTTTTGTGCAGCAAAAAAACGATCTGCTATCATACCAACAATAAAAGGCGCAATGATAGCACCTAGGCATTGTGTACCATAAGCTAACCCTGTTTGTCCATCATTTGCTGCAATAGCACCTTTTTGTAAAAATGTACCCATGGTTACAAACCATATGCCCCATATAAAAAAATTCAAAAACATCATGGTTGATAATTGGAAGCGAATGGCTGGTTTCATACACAAACAAGTTTAGGAAGTTTCGATTAAAAAATGGCTAAGAAAATTAAATGTACTATTTTTAATTTCATATTTACATTACGTTTAAATATTTTTTTTAAAGCGTTAAACAATATTTATCTACCCCATAAAAATTTCAATCGTTTGCAATGAATAATAAAAAATTAAAGATGGGAATGGTTGGTGGTGGGCCAGATGCATTTATTGGAGCCTTGCATCGTATAGCTGCAAATATGGATGGAGAGATAGAATTGGTTTGTGGCGCATTTAGTAGCGATGCTGGAAAATCAAAACAAATGGCTAGCACCCTTGGACTTGCAACGCATCGTGTATATGAGTCTTTCGAAAAAATGATTGATGAAGAAGCATTATTACCAGAAAACGAAAGAATGGATTTTGTTAGCATCGTTACGCCAAACCACCTTCATTTTGCCCCAGCAAAAATGGCATTAGAAAATGGATTTCATGTTGTGTTAGACAAACCCGCTACTTTTAATTTAGATGAAGTAAAACAATTAAAAAATATAATTGCAGCATCAGGAAAACAATTTTGTCTTACACACACGTATGCAGGATACCCTATGGTAAAGGAAGCTAGGCAACAAATATTGAGTGGAAAATTTGGCGCCATTAAAAAAATATATGTTGAATATCCTCAAGGTTGGTTGACCACATTTTTAGAAGGAGATAACCAAAAACAAGCGGCTTGGCGTACTGACCCTAGTAAAAGTGGCATAGCCGGCGCCATGGGTGATATTGGTACACATGCTTTTAATTTAGCTGAATATGTAAGTGGATTATCTGTAGTAAATATTTGTGCCGATATAAACTCGATGGTGCAAGGCCGAAAATTAGATGATGATGGTGCTGTGTTGTTACATTTTAATACTGGCGCAAGCGGAGTACTAATTGCAACCCAAGTAGCGGCTGGCGAAGAAAATAATGTTAAGATAAGAGTATATGGCCAAAAGGGTGGTATTGAGTGGAAGCAAGAAGACGCAAATACATTATTGGTAAAATGGTTAGACAAACCAACTGAAATATGGAGAGCGGGAAATGGTTACCTTAGTTCTTTTGCACAACACAACTGTCGCACTCCTGCTGGGCATCCCGAAGGTTACTTAGAAGCATTTGCAAATCATTATCGAAACTTTGCATTAACCATAAAAGCAGAAACGAATGGAGAAAAACCAAAAGCCGAATGGTTAGATTTCCCAGGCATTGAAGAAGGTTTAAGAGGGATGTTGTTTATAGAAAAAGTTATAGAAAGTGGGCGAAGCGAAAAAAAATGGATTTCAATGGAAGGATAAATACTTAATATTAAAAATATTTTTTGATGACAACAATTAAAGGACCAGGAATATTTCTTGCTCAGTTTATGGGCGATGCAGCACCGTTTAATAATTTAAAATCGCTTTGTACTTGGGCAAATGAATTGGGTTATAAAGCGGTGCAAATTCCTACATGGGATAGTAGGTGTATTGATTTACAAAAAGCGGCCGAAAGCAAGACCTATGCAGATGAAATAAATGGTATGGTACATGATTGTGGTATTGAAATATCCGAACTATCTACACATTTACAAGGGCAGCTAGTTGCGGTTAACCCTGCTTACGATTTATTGTTTGATGGGTTTGCGCCAGAAAAATTAAGAGGCAACCCAATAGCAAGAACAGAATGGGCCATACAACAAGTAAAGTATGGCGCAAAGGCTTCGCAAAATTTAGGCCTTACTGCACACCCTACTTTTAGTGGGTCATTATTATGGCACACATTTCACCCATGGCCGCAGCGGCCTGCAGGCTTGATAGAAGAAGGGTTTAAAGAACTCGGAAAAAGATGGATGCCCATTCTTAATTATTTTGATGAATGTGGTGTAGATGTTTGTTATGAAATACACCCAGGCGAAGATTTGTTTGATGGCGTTACTTACGAAATGTTTTTAAAAGAAGTAAACAATCACCCAAGGGCTTGTTTGCTATACGACCCTTCGCATTTTGTATTGCAGCAATTAGATTATCTACAATACATAGATTTTTATCATGAAAGAATAAAAGCTTTTCATGTAAAAGATGCTGAGTTTAATGCCACTGGTAAGCAGGGTACTTTTGGCGGTTATCAAAGTTGGTTAAACAGGGCGGGGCGTTATCGTTCACCTGGCGATGGGCAAATAGATTTTAAAACAATTTTTAGCAAGCTTACACAATATGGTTATGCAGGCTGGGCGGTTATGGAATGGGAGTGTTGTCTCAAACACCCCGAGGATGGGGCAAGAGAAGGTGCTCCATTTATTGCAAAAAATATAATAAGAGTAACGGAAAAATCTTTTGACGATTTTGCATCTAGTGGGATTGATGAAAAAACAAATCGTACCATATTGGGTTTAGATTAAAATTATTCATTGTATCTTTCTACATTAATTCAGTTAAAATAAAAAATATTCGCTCATCCAAAAACAATAAAATGATTAAAGTATTTTCCACACTTTTATTAACAGTAACTTTATTTAGTTGCTACAATAGTAGTTCTGATAAAACAGAAAACACAACAATTGAAAATTCGTTAAATACATTAAGCGAAAATGATAAAGCCGATGGGTGGCAATTATTGTTTGATGGTAAAACAACAACTGGTTGGCACAAGTATGGAAATATGCCTATTGGTGCGGCATGGAAAACAACCGAAGGGGCGCTTCACTTAGATGCTAGCGAAAAAGACGATTGGCAAATAAAGGGTGGTGGTGATATTGTAAGCGACGATGAGTTTGAAAACTTTCATCTTAAGTTAGAATGGAAAATAGACACATGTGGCAATAGCGGCATTATGTTTTATGTACACGAAGATTCTACAAAATATAAATATCCTTGGATGACAGGCCCTGAAATGCAAGTGCTGGATAATAAATGTAATGAAGATGCTAAAATTATAAAACACCATGCTGGAGATTTGTATGATATTATAGCGTCTGATGAAGAAATGGTAAAACCCGCACTAGAATGGAATGCTGCAGAAATAAAATGTTTAAATGGCGCATTGGAATTTTATTTAAATGGGAAAAAAGTGGTTGGTACTACTCTTTGGGACGACGCTTGGAAAAATGCATTAATCAACACCAAGTGGAAAGAGTATAAAGATTTTGGCACTTATAAAAAAGGACATATTGCTTTGCAAGATCATGGTAACAATGTTTGGTACAGAAACATTATGATAAAGAAATTGTAATGTCTAAAATCAACATTAAAACTCTCTACATAAATATTCTTTCAATGCCTCTTGATAAACAGATTTCACTTCGCCCTTTCTTTTTAAAAAATCTGCTCTAAATATTGGGCTGCTGTTGATGGTTTTTGCGTAAGCCACGGCTTCGGCAAAGCGACTACGTTTTTGTACCTGAAACTCGCTTGGTACAATGTTGCTCATGTCGGGGTATTTGCTTACAACAGTTTTGTCGCCGTATTGTTTAATAACGATATCGCCCATTTTAGACTTATTGCTTTTTTGTACTGGTCTTTCTAAAACTTCCATCCTTCGTATATTTTTTACAAAATTATAAAGATTTATATCTAAAAGTAGATTTTGCATCCTTCGTTGTTCACAATTTATTCAGCGAAGGATGAGTGGGTTTATTGAATTATTCTCAAAAATATATAGAATTCAAGAACTAATACTGATAATTCTACAAGAAAATAAAACAAATATGTAACTTACTCTTTTTTACAAATAATTAAACTAAAACTTCTTTTAATGAAATACACATTCTCTCTAATAGCACTAATATTTTTTATGGCAAATGCAACAGCGCAATTAACATATCCAAGCACAAGAAAAGTAGATACAATAGATCAATATTTTGGTAGAGAAGTACCAGACCCTTACCGCTGGTTAGAAGATGATAAGAGCGACGAAACAAAAGTGTGGGTGGAGGAGCAAAATAGAGTAACCTTCGACTACCTAGATAAAATACCATACCGAGCGGGGTTTAAAAAAGCCATAGAAAAAGTATTTAATTACCCTAAATATTCTGCACCGTTTAAAAAAGCGGACTGGTATTATTTTTATAAAAATAATGGGCTGCAAAACCAATCTGTTTTGTACAGACAAAAAGGATTGAATGGAGCAGTGGAAACGGTGATAGACCCAAACACCTTAAGCAAAGATGGCACTACTCGTATGACAACTTTTAGCCTTTGCAAAGATGGAAAATATGCAGTGATAGGTTTAAGCGAAGGTGGCAGCGATTGGCAAACATACAAAGTGAGGGATATGGCCTCAGGAAAAGATTTAAATGATAAAGTGGAGTGGGTAAAAATAAGCGGTACCGCATGGAGGGGTTATGGTTTTTATTATAGCCGTTACCCTGCTCCAGAAAAAGGAGCAAGTGCATTGAGTGTAAAAAATGAAAACCACCAAGTATGGTTTCATAAAATAGGTACTGAACAAACAGCCGATGAATTAATATACGAAGACAAAAATAATTTGCAACGCTTCCACACTGCTAGAACGAGTGAAGATGAGCAATATTTATATTTAGACATAAGTGATAGAGGGAAAGGCTTTGACGGCAATGCCATATCAGTAATGGATTTGAAGGCGGGTAACAACGTTTTTAAGCCATTAATAAAAGAAGTAACAAATAGTAATTTTAGCATTGTAGAAAATACAAAAACCGATTTTATTATACAAACAAACGATGCTGCACCAAATGGAAAAGTAATATCCATTGCTATAAAAGATATGGATGAAACTAAAAGTAAAATAGTAATACCCGAAGCAAAAGAACCATTACAAAATGCAAGCACTGGCGGCGGAAAGTTGTTTGTAGATTATTTAAAAGATGTAAGCACTCGTACATATGTGTATGATATGAGTGGTAAAAAATTAAGCGAAGTAATATATCCTAGCCTTGGTAATGGCGGAAACTTGGGTGGTTATAGAAACGACAAAACATTGTTTTATGTGTTTACCTCTTTTACGTTTCCACCAACAATTTATAAGTATGATGTAGCAACTGGTAAGAGTAGTATTTTTAGAAAACCAGAAGTAAGTTTTAACCCTGCAGATTATGAAACCAAACAAGTGTTTTATAAAAGTAAAGACGGTACAAAAATACCTATGTTTATCATCAACAAAAAAGGCGTAATGCTAGATGGTAATAATGTAACATTGTTATACGGCTATGGTGGGTTTAATGTAAACTTAGAGCCGGGTTTTAGTGCAACATTGCTACCGTTTTTAGATGCGGGGGGAGTGTATGCGCAAGCAAACTTGCGTGGCGGTGGTGAGTATGGCGAAAGCTGGCACCAAGCGGGTATGCTCCTCAACAAACAAAATGTATTTGACGATTTTATTGCCGCAGGCGAATATTTAATAAATGAAAAATATACCAACTCTAGCAGACTAGCATTGCGGGGAGGCAGTAATGGCGGTCTTTTGGTGGGAGCGGTTATTAATCAACGCCCAGACCTTGCAAGGGTAGCTATACCACAAGTAGGCGTAATGGATATGTTGCGTTTTCATAAATTTACGATTGGTTGGAACTGGATTGCCGACTATGGAAGTAGTGAAAAAGATGAAGCTAATTTTAAAAATCTGTTTGCATTTTCACCATTGCACAATATTGGTGAGGAGGCAAATTATCCAAGCATCTTAGTTACTACTGCAGATCATGATGACAGAGTTGTGCCTGCACATTCTTTCAAATACATATCTACAGTTCAAGAAAAATATAAAGGCATAAACCCTGTGCTGATAAGAATAGATACCAATAGCGGCCACGGTGCAAGCAATACCAAAAAGAATATAGAAACTATTGCGGATATTTATTCGTTTATTTTTAGTGAGATGGGAGTGAAGCCAGCATTGAAGTAATTTTAAAAAAGCAGAAAAGTAAATAGGTATAAAAGTAAAAGCCACTATCATTTTTGAAAGTGGCTTTTTTGTGGTGCGAGCCGGGGTTGAACCGGCGACACATGGATTTTCAGTCCATTGCTCTACCAACTGAGCTATCACACCTTATTTCTAAAAAAGAATTT
>JAYTLA010000048.1:0-9730 GCA_043729825.1 Ferruginibacter sp. | reverse complement strand
TTTGCTAATGCTCCAGATGTAGCTATCACAGGGCTTTCAGCAATTTTAATACCATTCCAATACTCATCCAAATTCATTTGTATAGTGATGATATTGTTTTTTAAAAAATATTTTTCATTTATAGGTAAAAATACTCTTCTCATGGTTTTGAATTCGCCCTTATACCCACCAATATGTTGTTCTATTCTATTGTTATCTGCTAATGAGGCATCGGATTTTCCTTCTAGTTTAAACATTACATAACCATTGCTCCATGTCCAAAACATATCGTTTAGGGGATCTAATGCGCCACTTTGAGCGCCGCTACAATTTAAGGCACTATCTACACCTATTGTAAATGATATACCCAATATTTTACCAGACTTTATTGTTAAGGGAGTTATGTTTTTTTTATTTTGATCTACTAAAAAAACTCCTCGCTGATAATTCTCAATTTTATTCATCATAAAACTAATATTACTCACATAATATTTCAATTTACTCACCGTATATTTTTCACCAAAAGCATTTTCAAACAAACTGTCACCCAACACTATTTCTCTTCCATTCGCCATATTTTCAAAACGCACAACAATCTTTTTCTGCCCAAAACTATTAAGCGAAAAAATAACCATACCCAATAAAAATATACATTTATTCATTGCCCGAAATTTTTCTTCTACCTTGTTTTATTTCAGCATTTTTCTTTTTGCTATCCAATCTTTTTGCCACTACAGCCTTTGGTATTTTGGTAGGTTTTCTTTTTTTAGGTACAATCAATGCCTTTGTAACCATTGCTAGCATTTTCTCCAAAACTTCAGCTTTATTTGCCAATTGTGTACGTTCTGTTTGGCTTTTTACCAGCAAAAATCCATCGGCATTTATCTTATTGGCTAGTTTTTCAGTTATTAATGTTTTTTCATCTGTGTTAAACATATCAGATGAATCAATATGCCAATAACCTTCCACCATGGTTTCCACCTTGTTCACATTTTGGCCGCCTTTGCCGCCACTACGGGCGGTTTTGTACTTTATTTCTTTTGTAAAATCGGGTAACATAACCTGTAAAATTACTTATTATTAAAAACAAAAATGCCGCTTAAAATTATTTGTGTCGTTAATATTTCCATAATAACAAAAAAACAAGCATTTTTGCATCTATTGTAATCGTTTATGCTGAACAACATTTATCAATCTCTTACAGATAGAAAGCACCTAAGTAAAAAATCTTTTGCTGTGCTAATTGATCCTGATAAGGTGAACGATAGCAGCGTGGAAGAATTAATTCAGCTTTCGCTTGATGCACAAGTGGACTATTTTTTAGTAGGTGGCAGTCTCGTTGTATCAAGTTACCTCGACGAATGCGTGCAACTCATCAAACGCAATTGCAACATTCCCGTAATACTTTTCCCAGGTAGCCCAAGCCAAGTAAGCAAATATGCCGATGCACTTTTATACCTCAGTTTAATAAGCGGCCGCAATCCAGAATTACTCATTGGGCAGCATGTAATATCTGCACCGCAAGTAAAAAAAAGTGGGTTAGAAATAATGTCCACTGGTTATATGGTGATAGATGGCGGCGCACCCACAACCGTTTCGTACATCAGCAATGCATCGCCATTGCCATCCGATAAAAATGAAATAGCCATGTGTACCGCTATGGCTGGCGAAATGCTAGGCATGAAATTAATTTATATGGATGCGGGTAGCGGCGCAAAACGTGCCATTAGCGAAGCGATGATACAAAAAGTATCGAGCTGTATAGATGTACCATTAATTATTGGCGGCGGCATTACCACTGCCGAAAAAGCATATTTAAATTGTAAAGCAGGCGCCGATGTAATTGTAGTAGGCAATGCAATAGAAAAAGATGCAAGCTTAATAAAAGAAATTGCTGCAGCTATACATAGTGTGCCAGTGAAGGCAGCCCCCTAAATCCCCCAAGGGGGACTTTGGTCCCTAATACCTTGAAGAAATTAATTTTCTCCAAATATCTCTCCTGTTTTTTTATTTTGTCCGAACAAAGAAGCAGCTATATGAAACAGCGGTGGCGACGCTCCGTTCGAATTCAAATCTATAATCATCTTTTATTATGCAATAGATTATGCATCAGATTGAAAAGTAGATTTTATTTTGATTCTCAAATAACATGAAGCCCCTTGCCAACTGCAAATTGCCAACTGCTCATTGTTTCACCACCCTCGTAGGTGTATCCTTCCCACTCACAATTGTTTTGCTACTAAGCGCTATCGCTTTTATAACTTCTGCCATATTATTCATATCTAGCGATGCTATTTCATCCGATACTTTGTGATAGTTGGGCTCATTATCCATTTTAGATGTAGATATCGTATGCGCAGGCACACCAAGCGCAGCAAGGGTTGCATTATCGCTTCTGTAAAATAAATTTTCTTTAGGATAAGGGTCTGGCTCAAAACGAAATGCAGAGCCTTTTAAATTTTGTTGTAATATTTTTCCAAAATCTGATTTTTCAAAGCCAGTAATGTAAGCGCTATTTTTTCCCCATTTGCTTTCTGTACCTATCATTTCTAAATTAAACATGGCAACTACTTTATCAGGATTTATATTTTTAGAAAAATATTGTGATCCAAAGCCGCCGATTTCTTCTGCAGTAAATGCTACAAAAACCAATGTGCGTTCATTATTTTTTAATTTAGCAAAATAATTTGCCAACATAATTACGGCGGTAGTGCCCGCTGCATCATCATTTGCGCCATTGAAAACAGAATCACCTTTAGCATTTGGTTTGCTCGTGCCTATATGATCGTAGTGCCCCGAAAAAACCACAAAATCATCTTTCAATTTTTTACCAGGTAAAACAGCAACTATGTTTGTAAAGTTTAATTCAGTAATCTTATTCTTTATTTCAAATTCGTATTTATTACCTTCTGTATTTGCCAAAACAAAAATTACTGAAAAATTTGTTTTTAGCCCGTCTCTTTTAAAACGTTTTAGTTTATTAAAATCAGTTTTAAAAAAAGGGTGCACAAACACAATAGCATTTTTCTGTTCTTTCAAAATATCTTCAGCTGCAAAAAACAAATTATCATTATTACCTACAATTATTTTCTTATAGCCAGATAGTTCATTAAATTTTATCAACGTATCACTAGAAATGGTAATAATATCTGATGCATCAATTTTGCTACTATCAATATTGCCAGTTGCCGAAATAAATTTTGAACGAATATTGGTAAACGATTGCTTGTAGGTTTGCAAACCATTGTACATTTTTAATCCCGATTTTTTAAATTCCTCAGCAATAAAATCAGCAGCTTTCTCAATTTCTGGCGTACCAGTTTTTCTTCCTTTCAAATCATCAGATGCCAAAAAACGCACTATTCTTAAGACTTCTGTAGCATTCAATATTTTATCAGATTTTTGCGCAAAAGAAAAAACACTCAACAAAGAAAAAACATAAATAAAAAAAATATTCTTCAAAAACATACACAATCTGATTAGTTGAATAAAAAAAACACTGAGTTAAAAAAACACGAAACAAAAAACAACAAACAGATTAAAGACTCATCATCTCCTTAAACTTTACTGCCTGCCTTCTACTCACTTCTATTTTTTCACCGCCTTTCAAATCTAGCATTAATCCACCATTAAAAAACGGCTCTACTTTTTCTATCATATGTAGGTTTATGATATGCTTTCTATTTGCCCTAAAAAAAACTTTTTCATCCAATCTTTCTTCCAAAGCATTTAGCGATTTTAAAATAAGCGGTTTGTTTGTTCCAAAGAAAACTTTTGCATAATTACCTACGCTTTCAAATAAGCGCACTTCGCCTAGTTTTACAAACCAACAACGCTCACCATCTTTCACAAATACTTGGTCGTTTTCGCTAAGCATACCTCTAAACGAACCGGCAAGCGATGCCGCGGCTTCTTTTTCTTCTGCTTGTTGTAATTTTTGTAGTGCATCTTTTAACCGCTTTGGCTCTACTGGCTTCATTAAATAATCCAATGCATTTACTTCAAAAGCTTTTAATGCAAATTCGTCGTATGCAGTTGTAAAAATTACATGTGGTGCTTTATCCAATTCTTGCAACATATCAAAACCCGTTTTGCCAGGCATTTGTATATCTAAAAAAATAAGATCCGGCAATAAGCTATCAATTTTTTCAATCCCTTCATCCGCATTTGTGGCTTCGCCTATTACTTCTATTTCCGAAAAATCTGTTAACATTTTTTTTAACTCATTTCTGGCAAGTCTTTCATCATCTATAATAAGTGCTTTGTACATTTTTATATTTTGTAATGGTTATGTAATTTCTGCTACTGGCATTGTTATTTTAGATTGTACCATATTGCCATTCTTTTCTTCTATTTCAAAATGTGCTTTTTTCTGATACAATAAGTTTAATCTGTCTTGTGTGCTTCTTAGCCCAAATCCCGAAGAGTTTCCATCTTTAAGCTCTTGTAAGTTGCCGGTATTTTGTACAATCAATTCATGATGGTCATCTTTAAAATAAGAATGAATAATAATTATACCGCCATGTACATCTTTGCTTATACCATGCTTTATAGCATTCTCTACCAAATTTTGCAACATCATTGGTGGTATGGGTTGAGCCAATGTATCTGGATCAATATGCATTTCTATTTTCAATCTTTCTTCAAATCGCATTTGCTCTAAGGCCAAATAATCTTGTACAATATCTAGCTCTTGCTGTAGTGGCACCGTTTCCAATTTTTCCGCTTGCAAGCTGCTGCGCAAAATATTACTAAGTTCGGTTATGGCTTTTCTTGCCCGTATGGGATTTTCATCTACCAATGCACGAATGCTATTTAAAGCATTAAAAATAAAATGCGGATTAATGTGAGATTTGATTGTTTTTAATTCCAATGATTTTACTACACCCTCTAGCCTCAATTTATCTAATTGATTTTTTCTATTTTTATCTACATAATGAATGACCACATAAATAAGCAACCACAAAGAGATAAGAATAAAATTATTAACTAATCCACCGAAAATTTTTCCTTTACGTTGTTCTTCAAATTGCCATTTACCATTTTTATCTTTATACCAGCTTGTTGCATTTTTTATTTTTACAAAAGCTTTATATTTTACAGAATCTAGTACATTGTTTTTTTCATACAAATAATAATCTGTGGTAGTTAAACTCATGTCATTCTCCATAGAAATAGCTTTTTCTTTTCGCTCATTTATCTCATATTTCTCAAAAGTATTCCCGGGTATTTTTTCAATAAGTTCAGCCCCATAATAAGATACAAAAGAAGTAATAGCTGCACCAACAATAAACATCAACAATATTTTTGAAGACGTGAAACTTAGCCAGTTTAGTTTTTTTAAAACAAGCCTTAATAAATGTGTAGAAAAAATAAGACAAATAAAAGCGCAGAAAAGTGCATAAAAGAAAAGGTTTCTTTTAATATTTGGTGTAAGATAATTTTCAGGACCAAAACTATAAGTCACAAATAAGGTTAAAAGAATTAAAGCCCCCCATCCAGAAAGTTGACATATCCAATATTTTGTTTGTCTATTCATTTATATGCGAATATATTATTTGATTAGTAACTATGCCTCATTTAATATTATTATCGGTAAATTTTTGAGGTTGAAAGGCTAAAGAAAAGCATTTGATTTTTAAAAAAATTGCCTCATTTTGCCTAATATTGCACTAATAATCAAATAATCAAACATTTTATCATTAAAAATTAACCTCATGTCAACATTTAACCTATTGGATATGGCTAAGAGCTATTTCAATACCGAACTAGTAAACAAAGCAAGTGCATCTCTGGGCGAAAGCGAAGGTGGAATTTCTAAAACAATAAGTGCCTTATTACCTTCTATTATTGGAGGTCTTGCAGATAAGGCATCTTCTGGTACTGATGGTGCTGGCGCAATTGCAAAAATGGCATCGGCACAACACGAATCTGGTATCCTCGATTCTATTGGGAATTTTTTACATCACGATAGCAATAGCGATTTATTGAGCAAGAGCAGTGGCATGATTAGTTCTATATTTGGTAACGGTGGCAATAGCAATATGCTTACCACTCTCATCTCTAGCTTTGCTGGTGTAAAAGGTTCAAGCGTTGGTACTATTATGAGTATGGCTGTGCCTACTTTACTTGGTTTGCTTGGAAGACATACGGCAGAAAATAATATTCCAGTATCTGGTTTAGCATCTATGCTTGGCGAACAAAAAAAATCTGCCATGAGCATGTTGCCTGCAGGTTTTAGTTTATCATCTTTAACAGGTTCTGGTAATAGTGCAGCTTCTGCTGTAAGTAGTGCTACTTCTGCAGCATCTCATACATCATCGGCTGCTGCAGGAGCTGTTGCTGAAAGTGCAGGTGGAGGAATGAAATGGTTATTGCCATTGTTATTGGTTGCTGGTCTTGCTGCCGGTGCTTATTATTTCTTTAGCAAAAGCGGCGATAAAAAATCTGAAACTGAAGCAACTCCAACTACTAGTACAGACACTTCACATACTAACACAGGAACTGACACTGCTCATCAAGTAGCTTTAGAAGCTCCTAAAGCAACTGTAGGTGCTGATGGTCTTGTTAGCTATGATTTAGGCCCTGTAGGTGATTTAGATTTACCAGGTGGAGTAAAATTAACTGGTGTAAATGCAAATGGTTTTGAAAACACTTTAGTAAACTTTATTAAATCTGGTACTATTGATACAGTAAATAAAGCTGCAAACTGGTTTAACTTACATGATGTACAATTCGTATCTGGCAAAACAACATATTCTACTCCAAAAGCAATGGCACAAATTAAAAATGTAGGCTCTATTTTAAAAGCATATCCAAATGTGGTAATAAAAGTTGGTGGTAATACAGATGTATCTGGTAATGCTGCAGCAAATGTTGCATTATCTCAAAGCAGAGCTGATCAAGTAATGAAAGATATCTTAGCTAATGGCGCAGCTGCTGGTCAAATAAAAGAAGCCAAAGGTTATGGTTCTGAATTTGCAACAGCTGCAGCTGGCGATAAAGCTGGTATGGCTGCTGATAGAAAAACAACTGCAAAAGTTGCTTCTAAATAATTTTTTTTAGTTTTTAATAATGTCCCTCGAGGTTTTACTTCGGGGGATTTTTATTTTTATATGCCACGAATGCACGAATAATTTATTTTGTATTTTATTCGTGCATTTATGGCTAATTATTTTTCAAAAAAACATTCGTGGCAATTAAATTGTTTATTTTTACAACATGGCAAACCCCAATTTAAATACAGATGCAAACAAACAAACTGCTGCGGAAAAAGAATTTGAAAATAACATACGCCCAAGTGAAATTGCACAATTTGCTGGTCAACCACAAACTATAGAAAACTTGCGCATTTTTATAAAAGCTGCTAAGCAAAGAGGCGAAGCCCTGGATCATATTTTATTTCATGGCCCGCCGGGTTTAGGCAAAACAACGCTAAGCAGAATTGTAGCCAACGAACTTAATGTAAATATAAAAGAAACAAGTGGCCCTGTTATTGAAAAGCCTGGCGACCTTGCTGGCTTGCTTACCAACCTTGAGCCAAACGATGTATTGTTTATAGATGAAATACACAGACTAAGCAATGTCGTAGAAGAATATTTATATGCCGCTATGGAAGATTATCGCATAGATATTATGATAGATAGCGGCCCTGCAGCCAGAAGTATTCAAATAGATATAAATCCATTTACATTAATTGGCGCTACTACAAGAAGTGGATTATTGACTGCACCATTACTCTCTCGCTTTGGTATAAAAAGCAGGTTGGAATATTATGATACGGCTACACTAAAAAATATTTTATTGCGCAGCTCTGGTATTTTAAATACAAAACTAACTAGCGATGCTGCACAAGAAATTGCTGGCCGCAGCCGTGGTACTCCACGTATTGCAAATGGGCTACTGCGTCGTGTACGAGATTTTGCACAAGTTTTAGGAAATGGCACAATAGATATGAATATTACCGAGCATGCACTTAATGCGCTTAATGTGGATGCATATGGGTTAGATGAAATGGACAATAGAATTTTAAGCACCATCATAGATAAATTTAAAGGCGGCCCAGTTGGTATTACAACCATTGCTACTGCAGTTGGCGAAGAACCTGGCACATTGGAAGAAGTGTATGAACCATTTTTAATAAAAGAAGGTTTTATTATGCGCACTGCACGAGGTAGAGAAGCTACAGAAAAAGCGTATAAACATTTAGGAAGAAAACCAAGGGCAGATATGGGAGATGTGATGTTGTTTGTGTAGGGGATTTATATTTTTTCTGCCATTAAAATACTGTGTAGGCGGGGTTTTCGCAAATAGGCACTCTAAATTATAACAAAAGTTTGTTGCGAAACCCCGACCTAGGTGTAACCTTCGAGTTTTATTCTCTAATACTTTATGGTTCTTTTCTGCATCGGGGTTTCACGGTAAGTTTTTTATACTACAAAGTTTATGCTGGTGAAAACCCCGCCGTGACGAAAAAATTGTTTATTGCAGCTGTAGAATTTGTAGCTGAATTTCCATTAGTAGGTAAAAAATCAAATATCGAAAATGTGAGAATGAAAGTGGTAAGAGATTATTTGATAATTTATGAATTTAATGATGAATATATTTATGTTTTAAGGGTTTGGAGTACCCAACAAAATCCTGAAAGCATAAAAGATATAGTTGGTTAACTTATATCAAATTTACTCCTCGCCTAGTTTCGTGTCTCCAGGTAACTTTCGCTAACATCTCCACTTCCTTCTTCTCCACAATAAAAACTGAAAAATATTCATCTGCTCCTGATAGCCCAGATAGAAATGGATCCCTACATGAAGTGTAGGGAGTAATGAACAGCGGGATACAAATGTTAATCAATGTTTCTTCAGCCCATGCTCCAAAATAATAAAAAAAAGGCTCCGAAATAATTGAAGCCCAATCTGAAATCTTACATCTGAAATCTTATGTCTAATTACTCCGTTTCCACCAATCTAAATCCATTACCATGTATGTTTACGATTTCTAGTTTCTCATCTTCTTTTAAATATTTGCGAAGCTTTGCAATGTACACATCCATACTACGACCATTAAAATAAGTATCGCTGCCCCATATTTTTTTAAGTGCGGCTTCTCTTGGTAGCAAATCGTTTTTGTATTCGCTCAACATTTTTAGCAACTCATTTTCTTTTGGCGAAAGGGTTTGCGTTTTGCCATTTACCACCAACTCACGTAAGCGTGGGTTAAAATGATATTTGCCCAAATCAAACTCAGCATTTACCTCGTCTTTGTGCATTTCTTCGTTGCGCTTAAGTATGGCTTTTATTTTGTGTAAAAGAACATCGCTATCAAAAGGTTTGGTAATATAATCATCTGCACCTAGCTTGTAGCCCTGTATAATATCGTCTTTCATGGTTTTTGCACTTAAGAAAAACAATGGCACATCAGGGTTTATATCTCTAATTTCTTCTGCTACCGTAAAGCCATCCATATTTGGCATCATTACATCTAGCAAACATATATCAAATTTTTCTCGCTGAAAAGCAGCAAGGCCAAGCCTTCCGTCTCTTTCCAAGGTTACCTCATATTCGTTTAGCTCTAAATAATTTTTTAATACCATGCCTAAGTTTGTATCATCTTCGCATAGTAAAATTTTTGGTTTAATTGCTTCCATAACTGTTATATTTATTGTACAAATAAAATTGATTCGTAATTGATACTGCTAATATAATACCTAATTTTTTGTTAAGCTATTTTTTCTATAAGCTTTATCGGTTAA
>JAYTLA010000047.1:0-8018 GCA_043729825.1 Ferruginibacter sp. | reverse complement strand
CTCAGAATCACAATCTGATGCTCTAACCAACTGAGCTACGACTACCGTTTGATTTGGGCAGCAAAAATATAGAATTTTTGTTGGGGTACAAAATAGAATAGCAAAATTTATAGAAATAAACTGAGTTTTAAATTTTTTCAAAAGGTTTAAATCCTTAAAACTTACCTATTAAATATTAAATCTTAATTTTTTTAACCTTATTTTGCTACTTATAAAAAGAACAGATGAAAAATTTTGATTTTAATAAATTAATACCGCATGCACTTGCTGTTGGTATTTTTTTAATTGTATCTATTGTATTTTGTTTGCCTGTGTTTCAAGGTATGGCTATTAACCAAAGCGATATGAGTCAAGTAGCTGGCATGGCACATCAATCTAAAGTATTTTACGAAGCCAATGGGCATTACCCTTTATGGATTAATAGTCTTTTTGGTGGAATGCCAGCTTATCAAATAATTATTGGTGGTACACATTCTATTACTTTAAATTGGTTTCATGTACTATTTACTGGCTTTTTACCGCAAGCCCCTGGATTATTCTTTTTAGCTTGTTTTAGTTTTTATATACTTTCTCAAATATTAAAAGTAAGACCTTGGATAGGTATTTTGGGAGCGTTAGCCTATAGCTTTGTCTCTTACAACGCTATATTGATAGAAGTTGGACACATTACTAAATTTGCTGCAATGGGTTATGCACCTATGCTTATTGGTGGTATAATATTACTCACAGAAAAAAAATATATACTTGGTTTTTTAACCACGCTATTATCTGCAACATTATTGATGAATCAAAACCACGTACAAGTAGTGTATTATGTATTTCTTATTTTGATTTGCTTTGGTATTGTTTTTTTAATTAGTAGTATAAAGAATAAAGAGCTTTCACACTTTTTTAAAACAGTAGGCCTTGCTGTTGTGGCAGCAACTTTAGCATTGTTATCTTTTGCAACTATTTTTATGCCCACTCAAGAATTTGCAAAAGAAACTATGCGTGGAGGCCGTTCGGAATTAACCCTTGGAGAAAACCCAGAAGATATAGCCAATAAAACCAAAGGTGGATTAAATAAGGATTATGCTTTTCAATGGAGCTATGGTATAGGCGAAACATTTACGTTTATTTTACCTAATTATTTGGGTAGTAACTCTGGCCCTAAACCTTTAGGAGAAAATAGCAAAACAATTGAAGGTTTAACGGGTAGTGGATTGCCTGAACAAGTCATCAATAATATGTATGGAAGTTTTAGTGCTTACTGGGGAACACAGCCAGGTACATCAGGGCCTGTTTATTTTGGAGCAATTATTTGTATGCTTTTTATTGCAAGTTTATTTTTTGTAGATAAAAAATATTTAGGTTGGTTGCTTGCTGCAACAATTATTGGTATTGTACTCGCATGGGGGGGCAATTTTAAAGTGGTTAATTATTTCTTGTTTGACCATTTACCGTTTTATAATAAATTTAGAGCTCCTTCCATGGCTATGATAATTCCTCAGCTTACAATGGCTATCCTTGCTATATTGGCTTTGCAAAAGATTATTTATGGAGAGATAGAAAGAAATATACTTCTGAAAAAATTAAAATATACTGGTATTGGAATTGCAATTGTAGTAATAGCATTAGCATTGAATTATATGAGTGCAGATTTTAGAGGTGCTAGTGATAGTGCACGTATGGAAAATATGGAGCAATATGTAAGTCAGGTAATGGCTCAAGGAAAACCTGCTACCACCGAACTAAGTGCACAAGCAAAAACCATGGTGAATGAGTTTAAAAAGAATTTAGTGCAGGATAGAAAAGATATTTACTTGAGTGATTTTTTAAGAATGGTATTATTTTTATTACTTGGCGGTGCAATTATTTGGTTTGCTGCTACAAAAAAATTAAATGCATCATTAGCCACTATTTTATTAGCTATTATTTCTTTTGCAGATATTATAACGGTAAGTCATCGCTATCTCAACAAAGAAAATTTTGTACCCTACGATGAATTTGCTGGCGAAAGAACACCAACAGCATCAGATAATCAAATTTTAGCAGATAAAACACAGTTTAGGGTGTTTAATCAAGTTGGTGGAGATCCGTTTCAAGATGCTCAGACAAGTTATTTTCACAACTCCATTGGTGGTTACAGCCCTGTGAAACTTGGGTTGTACCAAGATATTATTACGCATCAATTGAGCAAAGGAAATTTCCCTGCCTTTAATATGCTTAACACAAAATACATTATTGCACAAAACCCACAAACAGGGCAGCCAATGGTACAACAAAACCCTGATGCTGCTGGCAATGTATGGTTTGTAAAAAATATAAAATATGTAAATAATGCCAATGAAGAAATGTTGGCTCTGGATAGTTTAAAAGTAAAAGAAACTGTGGTTATTGATAACAGAGAAAAAAGCAAAGTAACATTGGAGCCACAATATGATACTACGGCAAAAATAAGTTTAATAGAAAATAAAAATGATTTAATAAATTACGAATCATCTTCATCATCAAACCAATTTGCTGTATTTAGCGAAATTTATTATCCACAAGGTTGGATGGCATATATTGATGACAAAGAAACGCCGATAGTGAAAGCGAATTATTTACTACGTGGCTTATCTGTTCCTGCTGGCAATCATAAAATACGATTCGAATTTAAGCCAGAATCATATACACTGGGAAATAGATTGAGTTTAATAAGTGGCATCATTTCCTATATACTTTTATTTGGAGGACTATTTTTGTTGTACAAACAATCAAACAAAAAGGATTAGTATTAATCGCTAACTTTTTATGGATTTATCTATTATTTTGGTTAATTACAAATCGCCACAATTGGTGCTAGATTGTGTGCAAAGTATTTATAACCAAACAAGCAAAATAAGTTTTGAATTATTAATTGTAGATAATGCTTCAGGAGATAATAGCAAAGAAATCATTGGAAATAAATTTCCTGAAATAAAATGGATACAGCTAGATTATAATGCAGGGTTTGCAAGAGGCAATAATGCAGCTATAAAAGTAGCCAATGGAGAATTAATATTATTGCTAAATACAGATACGATTGTTTTAGATAATGCATTGGAGAAAGCAGTTGCATTATTTAGAAAAGAAAAAGATATAGCAGCTTGCGGAGTTCAATTGTTAAACACAGATGGTAGCCACCAAATATCTGGAGCGCATTTTGTAAAAGGAGGATTAAATTTATTGTTGCCACTACCCTACTTAGGAAAATTTATAAGGTATTGGGGCTATAAATTAAAAACGAGAGTACCAAGCATAACTAGCATTGAAGATAAAGTAGCCATAGATTGGATTGTGGGCGCTTTTATTTTAACGAGCAAGCACATTATAGAAAAAGCTGGAATGCTTGATGAAGATTTTTTTATGTATGCCGAAGAAATTGAATGGTGCAGTAGATTAAAAAAACAAGGGGATATGTATCTGTTTTCGGAGCCAAAAATAATACATATTGGCGGTGGAACTAGTGGCGATTTTTATGATACAACGGAAAGTGAAAATGGGAAAAATTTATGGAACAGAAAAGGAAGGCAAGTATTGGTATCGCTCGTTTTAAGAATAAGAAAACAATATGGCTTACTTTGGTATTTTATTATGCTATTTATTCTAACTGTTGAAACAATCATTTTTCCGATAGGTTTGTTGTTCGAAAATATTTTAAGATTCGGAAAAGCAAAATACCAATGGCTTTCTGTAAAAAATTATTTTGTGAATGTGTTATACGTTTATAAATATTTACCCAAAATGATTTTAAATAAGCCATTTTTTTATAAAGTATCCTAATACATGCAACTATCCATCATTATCATAAACTATAACACATTTACACTTACTTGTAATTGCATACAATCTATTTATGATAAACTAGAAGGATTGGATTATGAAATCATTTTAGTGGACAATGCATCTATAGAATGTGACGCCAATTTATTTAAGCAAAAATTTCCAACAATAAACTTAATCATTAGTGAAACGAATACTGGTTTTGCTGGAGGCAATAATATTGGTGTAGCAGTTGCAAAAGGAGATTATCTATTGTTGCTAAATAGCGATACAGAATTAATAAACAATGCCCCAAAAATATGTTACGACTACATTACCCAATACCCAAAAGTAGGCATGGTAACTAGCCAATTGATATACCCTGATGGAAAATTGCAATATAATTGTAGAAGATTTAGAACAATAAGTTGGGAGTTATTGGAAGTATTTCCTTTTTACAAATTATTACCAAAAGAAAAAAGAGAAACATTAATGCTGCATCATTATTTCGACCATAAGCGCATAATGAAATGCGATTGGATATGGGGAGCCTTTATGTTATTTCCAAAAAGTATTATTACACAATTACCTGAGAAAAAATTGAGCACAGATTTTTTTATGTATAGTGAAGATACTTTGTGGTGTTTGGATTTTTATAATCTTGGGTATGAAATATATTTTTTACCAGATGCTAAGGTAATGCACATACACAAAGGGAGCTCGAGTAAAGAAAAATGGTTGGGCATTACAAAGACAACTATAAAGAATCATGCGCATTTAATGAAAAAATATTATAGGGATTGGCGGTGGTATATTTTTGCTGTTATTTATAAAAGCAAGCAATATGGATATCTTTGGTGGAAGAAATTAATTCAATAGTTTTTATACCATTATTGAAGGTGAAAAATTTGCGAATAAAACTTATTTTTGTACAAATAGAACATTTAAAATGAAAACAGCGTTAATTACAGGTATAACAGGACAGGATGGAGCTTATTTAGCAGAGCTATTGTTAGAAAAAGGCTATATGGTGCATGGTATAAAACGTCGTAGTTCTTTAATGAATACCGATAGAATCGATAACCTCATTTTTGATAAATCAATTGCTGATAGATTTCATTTGCATTATGGCGATTTAACAGATAGTAGTAGTTTGTTAAGAATTATTCAGCAAACTCAGCCTGACGAAATTTATAACCTTGGCGCACAAAGCCATGTACAAGTAAGTTTTGAAACACCCGAATACACTGCAAACTCTGATGGGATTGGTGTTTTAAGAATATTGGAAGCCATTAGAATTTTAGGACTTACCAAAAAAACTAAATTTTACCAAGCATCTACATCGGAGCTTTATGGATTAGTGCAGGAAATTCCACAAAAAGAAAGTACCCCATTTTACCCACGCTCGCCTTATGGTGTAGCAAAATTATATGGTTATTGGATTACGGTAAATTATAGAGAGGCATATGACATGTTTGCCGTAAATGGCATTTTGTTTAACCACGAAAGCCCTTTGAGAGGCGAAAGTTTTGTTACCAGAAAAATTACTATTGGAGTTGCCCGTATTGCTTTGGGTTTAGATACTGACCCATTAATGCTTGGAAACCTAGATGCAAAAAGAGATTGGGGTCATGCAAAAGATTATGTAGAAGGTATGTGGAGAATGTTGCAACATGACACTCCTGAAGATTTTGTATTAGCTACAGGCATTACTACCACTATTCGTGATTTTATTATGATGGCATTTGCTGAAATTGGCATTACCCTTAATTTTGAAGGAGAAGGAGTAGATGAAAAAGCATTTATAAAATCTTGTAGCAATCCTTTATACAATTTACCAATTGGCAAACAAGTAATAGGTATACACCCTCGCTATTTTAGACCCGCAGAAGTAGAATTATTGATTGGTGATGCTACAAAAGCAAACACAATATTAGGGTGGAAACCTAAATATGATTTACCAATGTTGGTAAAAGAAATGATGGAAGAAGAAATAAAATACCAAACAAAAAAAGGATAGAAAATAAAAATGGTTGCTTTAAAGGCAACCATTTTTATTTAATACTTAGTATTTTTTTCTTCCAAAAATTATTTATTAGTTTAAACGGAGCTGTAACAAAGCCAATAAATATTGCGTTTATAAAAAGTGGATGCCAGCCATAAACAGATTTCATAATAGTTATATGTTTTTTAATAGCAACAAATTCTCCATACACAAGCATATTATAAATAATATTTTTTGTGGCATTAAATTGAATTGGCATAGTTTCATTAAATTTTTCAGCAGCCAAAAAGCTACTTGTCAAAATTTCTTTTACACAATTAAATATTTTATCCTCTGTAAAATTGGGCATTTCTATTAACCCATTATGTGCAATATTATATCTTTTAAAATCTACTGATGGTGTATTAATAAAATATGCTTGGGGATTTAAGAGTTGCAACATTGGCAAAAACTTAGCAGCACTACTTGTTGTGAGCCATGTAATACCACTACTACAACCAATAAGCAAAGTACAATAATGAGTAAGTGCTGCATTTTCTCTTACAGACAATGAGCTTGCATCGATAATATTTGTTGTGCTTTCAAATTTATTGGCTGATGAGAGTATAACACATGTATCGGGCAATGAAACAATGCGTTTGGCTACCGCCATTACCACATTAATATTTAATTCTGTTTGCCCGCTTAGTGGCGCATACTCCCAAAGTATTACGTTTTTAAAAGTAGTTAGCTTATTTGCTTCTGCAAAAATTGAAGTATTGTTTACTTCTGTATTTGTAAGATGCAAAACTGGTTGTAAAGGCACCGTTATTTTTGATGGATAAGCTCGCAAAATCATGCCACGTATAGTACCATCATACAAAGCAAGGTTGGTATCCATATTATGGGTTACAAAAATTTCATCCCATTGGCCTGCTGCTTTTTCTGCAAATACTTTTTTCTTAAATTTTCTAAATGCAGCTACATCATTTTTAGCCACTTCATCTGTTATCAAAACATCATCTACATAAGGATTATTGGCAATGATATTTTTACAAGAATTGGCAATTGCCCATGTAAGTGTACAATTAGGAAAGTCTTTTTTTATTTGCCTAGCAATGGTTGTTGCATATAAGCAATCGCCATTGGAGTATAGTTGTACAAGGAGGATGTTTTTATTTATTGATACAGCCATTCTTCAAAAGTAATTAAACTTATCTTTTTTTATCTAAGTAATAAAACAGACCCTTTTAAATTTTTCTGTCTGCCTTCTTTTATAAAATAACAATACCAAACATATGAACCAATACCACTTGGATAACCTTTGTAACTTCCATCCCAGCCTGTTGTGAAATTAACTGTTTCAAAAACTTTTTCGCCCCATCTATTAAAAATCACTAATTTATATTCTAGCAAATTGGTTGCATTTAAAATTTTAAAAAAATCATTTTTAGTATCACCGTTTGGTGTAAATACATTTGGGAAAAATATATCACAAGATTTATTTGAAATAATAATAGTATCTCTAGAACTACCGCATGCATTGGTAACTTGTACAGAATATAAACCTGCTTTAGTTACTGAAAAAGTATTTTGCGATGATCCATCTTGCCATGTGTAAGAATCGAATACACCAGGAGACAGTATAAATTTATTTAAAAAACATACAGATACATCTGGCCCCAGATTTGGAATTGGAAACTTTAAAACGGTTAAATTTAATTTCCTTACACTATCACAACCATTGGCTGCTACAAAAGTATTGGTATAATTTCCTGTTGTGCTATAACCTTCAAAAATAACTCCTTCACAAATTGTTTTGGAGAGTGTAAAATTCGATTTAGTATTTACCAATAAATTCAGCGTACGAATACTATCGCACCCATTGGCAGCCACAAATGTATTTACGTAAGTGCCTGTTGTTGTATAACCTTCAAAACTTTGTCCTTCGCAAATAGATTGTGTAATTGTTTTTAATGATTTTGGTTTTATGGTAAGGTTTAATGTACGAGTGCTATCGCAGCCATTGGCACCAATAAGCACATCTATATATTGCCCTGCAATACCATACCCTGCATAAGTTGTGCCTTGGCAAATGTTTTGGTTAATGGTAGAAAAAGTTTTTGGCTTTACAGTAAGAATAAGTGTACGTATGCTATCGCAACCATTGGCAGCTACAAAAGTATTTACGTATGTGCCTGATGTGGTGTACCCTTCAAAACTTTGTCCCTGGCAAATAGATGGTGTAATTGTTTTAAGCGACTTTGGT
>JAYTLA010000046.1:0-13475 GCA_043729825.1 Ferruginibacter sp. | reverse complement strand
TGAACCATTCTATAATAATTTTAAAGATTTTTTTGATATTGGTGTTCGTAATATGAATACACTTTCATTATCTACTGGTACAGAAAAATATACATTTTATGCATCTGCAGGAGCTTTAAACCATAAAGGCACAGTACCAGGCACTAAACTAGATAGGTATAATTTTAGAATTAACAATAGCATAAAAGCGAGTGATAGATTGTCTTTTACCTCTTCATTAAATATGATTGTAAGCAATTCGGTAAAACCATCTAGTGGCGATAAGGGTGTAATGAGTGCATTGTCTTTTCATACACCCACGTTTGATGTAAACGATTATTTAAATGCAGATGGTTCCATGAAAGTATATTCTCCTGGTATCATAGATAACCCAAAATATGTAGCCTTGAATAGTACTTTAAGAGAAAGAAACTTTAGAAGCATTGGCAATATCGGAGTAAGCTATGTTTTTAATAAATGGTTAAAAGCTGATTATAAAATCGGCATTGACTATTATGCGGAAGATAGGGTAAGGGTAGTGCCGGGGCCAAGGTTTGCAAATGACCCTACCACATTAGATATTGCTGCAGGGCAAGGTGGGTTTATTAGCAATGAAAAAATATTATATACAGATTTAAATAGTACTTTTTTGCTCACAGGCTCACATACGTTTAATAAAGATTGGGAAGGAAGTTTAACCCTTGGGCATGCATTGCAAAACAATAGGCAGGATTATACCTTGGCAAGAGGAGAAAAATTTGCGTTACCATTCTTTTATGATATAAGCAATACTGCCAATTTATTTAGTGCTGCACAGCTAGATAGAAGAAGGCTTGTAGGGGTTTTTGCAGATGCAAAAATTGCATACAAAAATGCATTGTTTTTAAATATTACTGGAAGAAATGATATTGTATCTACATTACCCAAAAAAAATAATTCATTTTTTTATCCATCTTTAAACGTGAGTTATGTTTTTACAGAGTTGCATAATTTGCAAAGTAAAATATTAAGTTATGGCAAGCTACGTTTATCTACATCGCAAGTGGGTAAAGATGCGCCTATTTATAGTGTAGGACAATATTATACACAAACACCTGGCTTTCCATTTGGAAGTACAGCAGGTTTTGTAGTGCAAAGAACTTTAAATGACCCTGAGCTTAAACCAGAAAGAACTTATGGTAATGAGGTAGGATTAGAACTCAAACTACTCAACAATAGAATTGGTATAGATGCTACCTACTATGTGCAAAATAGTATAGATCAAATAATTCGTGTGCCAGTTAGTGCTACGAGTGGATATGATAACTACATTACAAATGCTGGAGAAATTGTAAATAAAGGATTGGAATTAACAGCTACAGCTATTATAATAAGCAAGAAAAATTTAAAATGGGATGTACATGCCAATTGGTCTAAAAATACTGGCACAGTAAAATCAATAAAAGAAGGTATTAACGAAATCGTATTTTATGGAGGAGAAAGAATTGTAAACAAAATGGTAGCAGGTGGTTCAACTGGAGATTTATATGGAAGAGTGTATAAAAGAGCTCCTGATGGGCAGTTGTTGATAAGGGCAGATGGTTATCCTGAAATAGATCAAACATATGTAAAAGTGGGCAATGCTTTTCCAGATTGGATAAGCAATTTTGGTACGAGTGTAACATTCAAATCTTTCACATTGTCTAGCCAGTTTGAATATAAAAAAGGCGGCAGTGTATATGATGTGAGCTTAAGAAATAGAATTAGAAATGGCATAGATAAGATTACCGAAAATAGATACCAACAAGTAACATTTAATGGTGTAAATGCTGCTGGTGTAAAAAATGCAGTTCCAGTTCAGTTAGACGATGCTTACTATAGAAACGAAAACTTTTTTAATGGTGCATCAGAAGTGTTGCTGCAAGATGCATCGTGGTTTAGAATTAGAAATATTGGGTTGTCTTACGAAATGGGTAAATCGCCACTACGTAAAATTAAATTTATAAAATCAGTAAGTGTATCCGCCATGGTAAATAATATCTTGCTGTGGACACCATTTAGCGGCTACGACCCAGAGAGTACTTCTTTTGGTAGTGGTAGCAATGCTTTTGGTTTTATGGGTTTTAATATTCCAAATACCAGCAATGTTACGTTTGGTTTAAATGTTAACTTTTAAATTTTATAGCCATGAAAAAATTAAATTATATATACTTTGTGTTGCTTATAAGCACACTCACGATTAGCATTTCATCTTGCAAAAAATATTTAGATGTAAATACCAATCCCAACAAGCCAAGCACAATTACATTAAGTACATTATTGCCTTCGGTAGAAGAAGCTACTGCTAATAGCCACTATCAAGTGGGTTTTACAGCTTGCCTTTTGTCGCAGCAATTAGCGGCATATACAAGCGGGCCATTAAACGATGATCAAAATTTAGATGTAAGAATGGGCGGTGCCTTTGCAAGTTTATACGGAAATGCACTTGGCAATAACAACGAATTAATAAAATTAGCAAAAGCGCAAAATGCACCATTTTATGAAGGCGTTGGTAAAATATTAATGGCCATAAACCTAGGTTTGGCTACAGATGTATGGGGCAATATACCGTATAGCCAAGCATTTACTGGTGCGGCTAATTTAAACCCAAGCTACGATGTACAACAAAATATTTATACAGAAATACAAAGTTTGTTATCGAGTGCTATTACTTTATTGGGGCTGCCTGCTGGTACACAAAAACCTACAAGCGAAGATTTAATTTTTGGAGGGAATGCGAGTAAATGGATTAAAACTGCCAACGGGCTAAAAGCTAGATACTATATGCATCTCACCAAAAAAGGCGTAGCCAATTCTGCTGCTTTAGCGTTGCCATTTTTTGCCAATGCATTAAGCGGTAATGTAGATGATTGCCAACTTGTGTATAACGATAGAAATTTTAATCCATGGCATAGAAATATTGCCATTGGTACTACCACAGGTAATTTTATCATTACGCATTCTAAAAAGTTTTTAGATGGTATGAATGGAAATTTATATCCAGGCTTGGTAGATCCTAGGCTACCATTGATTGCGGATAAAGGCGCAGCTGCTACGTACAATGGTATTCAAAATGGCGTAGGTACGGGAGGTAACACAAATATTAATGCCAATACGTTTTTTGCAAAAGTAAATTCGCCATTATTTATTTTTACTTATGCTGAGCAAAAAATGTTGGAAGCAGAAGCTAATTTTTTAGCAAATGGTGGTACAGCCACAAGTACAGGAACAAATGCAGCTACGTATAGTGCGTACCTAGCGGCTATAAATGCTAACATGAGTAAATTAAGCGTGGCAGCTGCATCAGCTACAGCATATGTTACCAACCCTTTGGTAGATGTAGCTGCGGCTAATTTAAAGATGGAACAAATAATGCGTGAAAAATTTATTATAACTTATCTACATCCTGAAACTTGGGTGGATGTAAGAAGGTACGATTACAATAGCAGCATTTATAAAGGCATACAATTACCTACTACACAATCACCTGCAATGGGGGGGCAATTCATAAGAAGAGCCATGTACCCTTTATCTGAACTTACGCTTAACACAAGTGCACAACCAGAACTAAAACCAATGACAGACAGACTCTGGTGGAATCAATAATTTAAATTACAAACACAAAAATTATTTTTATGAAAAAATATATTTTAATATTATCAACACTCCTTTTTACTTTAGTGGCTTGCAAAAAATCCAACGATTTTATAGCCGATAATACAGCAGTAACTGGCGTAGGCTCATACCCAATATGTGCAAACCCATTGGTGGAGTTTGCTTCTAATAAATCATTAACGGGTACGCTTGCAACCGCTACACCCACATTTGCTGTAGGTACAAATACAACTGTGGAGCTGCAGTATTTTTCTGAAACGCCTATCAAAGAAATAAATCTTTTTGCTACGGTTGGTGCGGGAGCAAGAACAGCTGTGTATAACAAACCCTACACGCCTTCTTTTTCAGCAATAAAAAGATTAGATACTTTGATGGTGCCTTACACCATACCAACAACTCCTGCAGCAACGGGTATAAAATTGGAGTACGAAGTGGTAAATCAAAATGCATTAAAGATTACTCGTACAGGTTGGATAAGGGTTTTATAAAGATTTTATAATTAAGTTTATTGATAATGACTATAGCTAATGTTGTAGTCGTTTTTTTTATCGCACAATGTTTAGTTTACAATTAGTTTTATTTTTGTATTCAAATTTTTACTTCAATGAAAATGCACACTACAAACTACTACAACAGTTTTATAGAAATTGCCGAAGATTGCCCAGCTGTAAGTGGCGAAATTCCACCAACAAAAGCGAATGCTAAAACTGTAGCCAATTTGCAATTTGAAATGTTGCATAAGCACCCGTATCAATTTACCTCCGACGAAGTTATTTTTCAAATTTATGCTGAGCGAAACGATTTGACCAAAAGCGAACTTAAAAAAGAAAGAGAACAATTTTTCTCAAAAGGTCAACCATGCCTTCGTACTTCGCCATTAGCCAAAAGATATGGCTGGGGTATTCATCACAATAAAGATGGAAAAGTGGCATTGGTAGGAGCAGAAACGCCCGACTATAAAAAATATGTAAAAGATAAAAACTTAAAAGTTATTAAAGCAATGAAATCGAGTAAATGATATTTATAGGAGTAATTGCTGTAGATTGTTTGAAAAAGGTAAAGAAATAGAAGAACACTTTATTTTCTTAATATTGGCACGCAAAGAAAAATTGATATGAGCATAAAAAAAATAATTTTAACAGCTGCGATAATTATCCCACTAGCTTTTTATGGGATTACAAAATTTTTACGTCATAAAATACCTCCTAAAATGGGTTTTAATGCAGCTCAATTAATAACAATTGACGATAATAAAAAAATAAATATAAACGATTATTTGGGTAATGTAGTTGTAGTTTCCTGCTTTCAAACTTGGTGTGGCGATTGCGCAAAAGAAACACCAGTTATAAACCAATTAGCAACTAATATTAACAATTCATCTTTTAAAGTTATATATATTACAGACGAAGGGAATGAGAAACTCGCATCTTTTCGTAGTAAGCTTGCGTCGGATAAAATATTATTTGCATACTCTGAAAAAAGCCTAGAAAGCCTTGGTATTTATGTTTACCCCACTACGTTTTTAATAAATAAAAAGGGAGATGTGGTAAAAACAAAATTGGAAGGATATGATTGGTTGCAAGAAGAGGCTTTAATTAGGAAATTGATAGAAGAGTAAATTTGCTAAAACGACTATTGTTTTTAGGTAAAAGCAAAATTATTTTCAACAACATTCTACATTTATAATTTTAAATAATTTATCCTACTTAACTTCATCTTATAATTACTAATTACATCTGTCAATTTTTTAGAAAGAATGTAATCACTAAAAATCTTTATAATTTTGTAGGCATGCAAAACAACATCATCACCGTACAAAATCTCACAAAAAACTACGGCACATTTCAAGCAGTAAAAAATATTTCTTTCGATGTAATGGAAGGAGAAATATTTGGATTACTTGGTCCAAATGGTGCGGGCAAAAGCACTACGTTAGAAATTATAGAAACGCTAAGAGAAAAAACATCGGGTAAGGTTTTTGTAAATGGATTGGATTTAGATAAACAACCAGGCGAAATAAAAAAGATAATTGGTGTACAACTTCAAACATCTGGCTTTTACCCTAATTTAAATTTATTGGAACTAATTCAACTCTTTAGTGGCTTGTACAATAGAGATGTGAATGCAATGGAACTACTTAAAAAAGTAAACCTTGCAGATAAAGCAAAAAGCAAAAGCAAAGAATTGAGCGGTGGGCAAAAACAACGATTTTCTATTGCTACTACTTTAATAAATAATCCTAAAATTGTTTTTTTAGATGAACCAACAACAGGGCTAGATCCACAAGCTCGGCGCAACCTTTGGGATTTAATAAGAGAAATAAGAGATAATGGTACAACGGTTATCATTACCACACATTATATGGATGAAGCAGAGCAACTCTGCGATAGAATTGCGATAATGGACGAAGGGAAAATTATTAAACTCGATAGTCCTGATGGAATGATAGATGAATTGGTAGCTACAGGATTTGAGCGGCCAAAGCAAGTAAAATCGGCTAATTTGGAAGATGTTTTTATACATTTAACCGGAAAGGATATGCGAGAAGAATAATATTATATTTGCAAAAAAAATATTTAAAACAAAAACAAAAAAATGAAGAAATTAATTTTATGTGGAATAAGCATTGCTGCTATATGTAATGTAAATGCCCAAAAAAAAACTGCACCTATTCGTCCTCCTGCGCCAGCACAAAAAATAGAAGTTGCAGCACCTCCAGCTTTTAAAAATTCTTTGGATAGCTTTAGTTATGCATTGGGTATAAATGTTGGCGAAAGTTTGAAACAAGCCGGTGTAAAAAACATCAACAGCCAATTGGTAGCAAAAGCAATAAGCGATGTGTATGCAAATAAAAAAACAGCTTTGCCAAAAGAACAATGTAATGGAATAGTGCAACAAAAAATTAAGGAGATACAGCAACAAAGTGGTGGTGCATCTAAAGCAGCAGGGCAAGCTTTTTTGGCAAAAAATAAAACAAAAGCGGGTGTAGTAGCTTTGCCAAACGGATTGCAATACGAAATACAAAAAGAAGGCGAGCCAAATGGTGCAAAGCCAAAAGCGATTGATACAGTGGTTGTAAATTATATTGGTACATTAACCAATGGTACAGAGTTTGATAATTCTTTCAAGCGTGGGCAGCCAGCTAGTTTTCCATTGAATGGTGTTATTAGAGGTTGGACAGAAATTTTACAACTCATGCCAAAAGGAGCAAAATGGAAAGTGTATATACCAAGCGAATTGGCTTATGGTGAGAATCCTCCAAGCCAACAAATACCAGCAAATGCTGTATTGGTTTTTGAAATAAGTTTAGAAGATATTAAACCTGCGGTACCAGCAGAAATAAAATAATAATGGAAGATTTAAGTTATCCTATTGGAAAATATTTAGCAAAACCTTATTCTGAAGAACAACGCCAGGAATGGTTGTTAGATATTGAGCTATTGCCAAAAGCATTGGAGTATGCCATTACAAATTTGGATGCTGCACAATTAGAAGTGCCATATAGGCCAATGGGCTGGAATAGTAGGCAAGTAGTGCATCATGTGGCAGATAGCCATATGAATGCTTTTATACGTTTTAAACTCGGCCTTACTGAAGATAATCCTACAATAAAACCTTACGATGAAAACCGGTGGGCAAATTTAAGCGATGTACAAAATATCCCTATCAATATTTCCATTACACTCTTGTTTGCTTTACATGCCCGCATGCATGAAGTTTTAAAAAACATTAAAGTAGAAGAATGGACTAAAACAATAGTGCATCCTGAAAATAATAAGCAAATGACACTTTGGTATTTGTTTGGAATGTACGCTTGGCATGGTAAACACCACACGGCTCACATAAATAAATTGAGAGAAAGAGAAGGATGGTAGTTGGTGGTAAATATTGAAGGATGTGTCTGAAACCTGATTGTGGGTTTTCAAGTTCAAAGCCCATTAGTAAGGTGTCTGACACATTTAGCGAATAGTTTAAAATATGTTTTACAAAAAGAGCGCAAAGTATAAACCTTGCGCTCTTTTAATTTGTTCTTTTATATTTTAGGCTTTTCCTAAAAGACCAGAAAGTGCATCTAAAATACCACCGCCACCAGCTTGTTGTTGTTGGTTTGCCTGTTGTTGTTGTGCATTTCCACCACCAGCAAATGCAGAAACTAGGTCAGCAAGATCTACACGACCATCATGATTTTTATCTAATGCATTGCCACCAAATTGAGAAATAAGGCTTCCAATATCCATACCACCAGTTTTACCTCCACTAAGGCTATTGAAAATGTTTTGTATATTTAAACCGCCAGCAGCAGCATTGTTATTATTGCTTGCACCACCAACTAGTTTGCTCAACACCATTGGTATAAGCATGCTAGCAATTCCACCAGCTTGTTGGCCTCCAATGCCAAATTTGTTCATCAGAGAGCCTATGAGGTTTTGCGACATATTTTGTGCCACTGGGTGATTGCTCACATCGCCACCATTTTGAGTATTGCTGAATAGGTTTAAAACCTGTGCAGCCCCATTACCACCACCGCCAAGTAAACTCTGCAATGTACTTGTGATAGAGTTTGTAGCCTCTTGTTGTACTGCTTCGTTGTGCTGGTTTGGTACATCGGGGTTATTTACGATTGATTCTTGCGAATGACCTTTTACAAGATCTAATAATTGTTCAAACATTGTGTTGTTGGTTTTAATGATTAATTATAAAATATAAAGACTATTTTTTTTACAAAAGGTTTTTATTTGGGGACTAAATTAAAGTATTATCAGCTATTTATTCATTTTTTTCAATTATCCTTTTTTAAATATGAGTAAACTGTCATCTAACATATACAAATACAATTTCTCATCTTTAAAATAGTAACTAGCTGTTTTATTGTTTATTAGGTTTGCAATCATGTTTTCTATGCTTTTTTTTGCGCAAGCCATTTGTGTGCTTATCACTTGCCCAAATTTAATGCTGCTGCCTTGCACTTCTATATTTGTGCCAATTGTATTGCAACCATCGTTTCCGCTGAGTTTCCTTTTTTCAATATTAAATTCAAAAAATGGCACTCGGTTGTATTCTATTTCGTTTATAACTTTTCCGCCAATCTTTTCTAATATCCATTTATTGTTTAGTGTATTATCTGCAAGAAATTTCCCGCAACCTTTATAAATATTATTATTGAAAATGAATGTTACTTCTTTTTTAAAAACTTCTTTTTTTGTTGGAATTGTGCAATCCTTTTCTAAAATGGTAATGCTAATTTTTCCTGCTTTTATATTTGTAGAAAAAATACTTCGTTCGGTATTAATATCTTTTTGTAGTTGATTGTAAGCAAATTTTAATGATAAGCCATCATCAGCATCAAACCTTATGGTATCATCATAATCCATTTTCAAATTCCAGTAGCTTGGCTGGCTGCCTTCTGCAAAAAAATCAATTCCTTTTTGTAGCATTAATTTTTCATCTTTATTTTTTATATATTCGTTAAAGGCTTTATTTAATTTTTCTGTTTCCGCCTTTTGTGAAGTATGGCATCCGCATATGCAAGTAAACAATAACCATGCGAATACTATTTTTTTCATGACATTTTTTTCTATTCAAAGATAGAATAGAAAATTAATTTAGTTCATTTTATAAGATGAAATTTTGTTGTATAAATCTGTTGGGTTAAAAGGTTTGTGCAAATAACCGTTAAAACCTTTGCTTTCTAAATCCATACCCATACGGTCGTATAATGCAGCTGTAAAAGCTATTACGGGTACTTTGGAATCAGTTTTACGAATTTCTTTTATGGCAGTATAACCATCCATTTCGGGCATTTCTAAATCCATAAGTATTAAGTCAAATTCTTCTTTTTTGTGTCTTTCTACTGCCAAAGCACCATTGGTTACTTCTGTAAAATTTACATTCCATTTCTTTAAAAAGGTAAGCAATACAAGCATGTTTACTTTATTATCTTCAGCTACTAATATCTTTAACCCATCTAAATTTTTAAAGTTGGTATCTACGTGTGTGTGTACAGGAGCTTGGTTTATTGTAGTTGTAATATCAAAATAAAAAGTAGAACCTTTTCCAAAAGTTGTTTCTATTTTTAATTCGGAATTGAATAGGGCAACCAATTGCTTGCTGATAGATAACCCCAAACCTGTACCGCCAAAATTTCTTGTAGTGCTATTGTCTGCTTGCTCAAAACTTTCAAATATTTTTTGCAGCTGATTGTCTTTTATTCCAATACCAGTATCTGCTACAGCAAAGCGTATTTTTAACATATCCTCAGTTTTTTCTAAAGCATTTACTGTAAAATTTATTTCACCTTTTTTGGTAAATTTAAAAGCGTTGGACAATAAGTTTAATAAAATTTGTTTAATTCTTAAATCATCACTTATTACCTCTACGTTCAATTCATCATCAATCTCAAAATTAAAAGCTATATTTTCGTTGGTGTTTTGTGCCAAATATACCCTGCAAAGCTTTGCTAGCAGGTGTTTCATATTAAACACATTGCTATCTAAATTAATTTTACCTTCTTTTATTTTACTAAAATCTAAAATATGATTAATAAGATGAAGCATATGCTCTGATGTATGTTGCAGTACATCGTAATACTTTTTTTGCGAAGCACTTGCAGGCTCGTGCAATAGTAAATTTGTAGAGCCAATGATTCCATTCAATGGCGTTCTTAATTCGTGACTAATATTACTTAAAAATTCGGATTTTGCTTTATTGGCTCTTTCAGAATCTTCTCTTGCAATAATTAATAAGTCTTGTGTATTTGTATGTATGTTTATAATGGTAAACATAAATATAATGCATAAAAGAATAGGGAAAGCATAATTCAACTTTACACTCATTTGAAACAATTCATTGGGCATTATATAACTGTAAAACAAATATTTTGGTAGAATAAAGCAAGCTGCTAAGCAGCATAATGTAAAAATAAAAGTAGGGATAAAGTAATTGGCTTCTTTTTTTGTATCAAAAACAATTTCGTAAGCCATTATTAAAGGGAAGAAATAACAAACTATAGAATAATCGATATTTAAAATATTGTATGTAAAGAAAACGCTTAAACTACAAATGGAGAAAAGTACACTTCTTGCTGTAAGGTATTTGTGTTTATAATTTAAATATATGCCAATGGCGGTGCCTAAAGTTAAACAACTACAAAGTATAACTGGAAAATAAAAGTTGTGAACAATTCCTAGTAAAATAAAATATATATATATGAAAACTGGAAAAATGCCTAATACATTCGTAAGCTTTATTCGCTTTATTTCTTCAAGTCTTAGTCCTTCTTTTACACCTATATTAGTAATAGTTTGATAGACTTTGTTTATTTTTTTCATCTTGGATTAATGGTGCAATGTTCAAACGGAAAATTAATACAAATAGTATACATTGTATCTAATTTAGTATGAAAAGTACTATATAGTAAGATCTATTGAGTAATATTACATATTAATGACAGTAATATAGTGTATTGTATAAAAATTATTGAAAGTAGATTAAAAAAAATTGGTTAGGAGAGTTTATAGTTTTTATACATTAAATGGTAAACAAATAAATAATTTTCCCATAAAATTTTACAACACATTAGATTATTTTTACAAAAATTATAAAACCATTTAAATGAAACATTTTCTTACCCTTTCCATAGTTTTTTTACTCGCATGTAAATCATCTAAACTTGCTACTAAGCCTGTAGATAAAACTTTACCACAAAATGTATCGCTCAATGGTAAATTGTTTACGGCCATGTTTCAACAGCGAGCAGCGGAGTATCGAGCTTTATGCTTACAAGGCTACAATGCTGCACGCATGCGTATAGATGCATATCCAAAACTTACAGACAAACCTTTGGCAATAATTACCGATATAGATGAAACTATATTAGACAATAGTCCATATGCCGTACATCAAGCCTACAATGGAAAAGAATACGAGGCAGCAACTTGGTATGAGTGGACCGATAAATCGGCAGCCGATACAATGCCTGGTGCAGCAGCTTTTTTGCAATATGCCGCATCAAAAAACATACAAATATTTTATGTTACTAATAGAGAAGATAGAGAACGTACATCTACACTTGCAAATCTTAAACGATTTGGCTTGCCCAATGCAGACGAAATACATTTATACACAAAGCAAAACACATCAAGCAAAGAAGCAAGAAGAAAACAAATTTTGGAGCGCTACGATGTGGTTTTATTAATGGGTGATAATCTTGCAGACCTCAGTGTATTGTTCGATAAAAAAACAGAAACAGAAAGAAGCAATAATGTAGATGCTTTGGCTGCGGAGTTTGGCAGAAAACTAATTGTATTCCCAAATCCAAATTATGGAGACTGGGAAAATAGTTTATATAAATTTAATTACAAATTATCGCAAGCTCAAAAAGATTCTGTATTAAAAGCAAACCTAAGGAGTTATTAGTTGAAGGTTGAAGGTTGAAGGTTGAAGGTTGAAGGTTGAAGGTTGAAGGTTGAAAAAATATAAAACGCCGCAAGTTACAAACTGGCGGCGTTCTCATTATTCATTAATTATATACTCCTATTACCATCAAAATTTTCCAGCTCCTTACTTACTGAGTTTAAGAATGTAGAACCCAATGCACCATCAATAATACGATGATCGTAACTTAAAGAAATATACATCATATGGCGTATAGCAATGCTATCACCTTGTGGTGTTTCAATAACCATTGGTCTTTTCTTTATTGCACCCACAGCCATTATGGCCACTTGTGGTTGGTTAATAATTGGTGTCCCCATTATGCTTCCAAAAGTACCAACATTTGTAAGTGTAAACGTTCCACCTGTAGTATCATCAGGTTTTAGTTTCCCATTACGAGCCGCATTAGCCAAGCCATTTACTTGTTTGCACAAACCAGTAAGATTTAACTGATCTGCATTTTTTATAACAGGCACTATTAAATTTCCTGATGGTAGGGCGGTAGCCATACCAATATTCAAATCTTTTTTTATAATTATTTTATCACCATCCACGGAGCTACTCAGCATCGGATATTTTTTCAAAGATTTTACAACAGCTTCTATAAACAATGGCGTAAATGTTATTTTCTCTCCCTCACGTTTTTCAAAATCACGTTTTACTTTTTCTCTCCACTGCACTAGTGTTGTTACATCGCACTCTGCAAAACTCGTTACATGTGCACTCGTTGCCACACTATCCGTCATGTGCTTGCTTATGAGTTTGCGCATTCTATCCATTTCTATTACTTCTACATTACCAGTATAAACTATAGGTATATTGGTTGGGTTTTCTACTACAGCAGGCGCATTCGCATTTGTCATTATCACTGCTTGCTGGCTTGTAGGCACTGCTTGTGTTTGCTCAGGTGCTTGCCCACCAACTCTGTTTGCTACAAAAGCTAAAATATCTTTTTTGCTTACTCGTCCATCTTGCCCAGTACCAGGTATATTCTCCAATTCAATCATACTTACACCTTCGCTTTGTGCAATGTTTAATACAAGCGGGCTGTAAAAACGTACGCCATCATTTTTTACTGCTCCAATATTAGCCGATGGTACATACGGTATTTCTTCCACCACTTTTGCATCTTCATATTCTTGTTTTGGAGCAGTTGGTGATGGTGCCAATGCTGCTTCTGCACCAGTTCTTATCTTTACAATCACTGTACCAATAGGCACTACATCATTTTCTGCAAACAATATTGCTTCTATTACACCTTCGGCTGTAGATGGAACTTCGCTATCTACTTTATCGGTAGCAATATCCAAAATGGTTTCGTCTTGCGCCACTTTATCACCCACTTTTTTGTGCCATTTAAGTATCGTTGCTTCCATGATACTCTCACCAAGTTTCGGCATTATAAGGTCAACTACGCTCATATAAATTGT
>JAYTLA010000045.1:0-14271 GCA_043729825.1 Ferruginibacter sp. | reverse complement strand
ACCCTGACGGCGGTTGAAAACCCCGTCAGCGGTTTCGCTAAGAGGCTTACTAGTAATGTCTCTTAGCTGATAATTTAAAATTTTAACTTGACGCCAATGCGCAATTCTACGGGATACGGGCTATTCGCTATAATCTTTTTGTTCGTTCCTCACAAAAAGGATTTTCGCTTCTATCCCGCACTGTGTCCCGCACATCTATGTCGGGAGCTCGTCAGCAATATATCTTTTGTCAACTTTTATCCACCATATTTCAAAAAAATATTTTACATTTAAACTCACTAAAACCTACCATCATGCGCATTATTAAAACAATCTTAAAAATTATTGTAGCACTCGTTGTTATTTTACTTGTAGCTGCATTATTTATGAGTAAAGATTACAGAGTAGAAAAATCTATTACCATAAACAAACCAAAAACAGAAGTGTTTAATTACATCCGATCTTTAAAAAACCAAGACAATTTTAGCAAGTGGGCAAGTATGGACCCATCCATGAAAAAATCTTCAAGAGGTACGGATGAAACTGTTGGCTTTACAACCATGTGGGAAGGAAATAGCGATGTGGGCAAAGGCGAGCAGGAAATAAAAAAAATTGAAGAAGGCAAAAGAATAGATTTTGAATTGCGTTTTGAAAAACCAATGAAAGATGTTTCACAAGCCTATATGTCTACCGATAGTATAGCACCAACCCAAACACTTGTAAAATGGGGATTTACTGGCAACATGAGTTACCCAATGAATATAATGGGATTGGTTATGGATAAAATGGTTGGTGGAGATTTTGAAACTGGATTGGCAAATTTGAAAGCGTTGATGGAGAAATAAATTGTTGAATTGTTACATTGTTGAATTGCCAACTTTATAAAAAGTTGGTAATTTTTTTTGGCAAAATTTCAAATTTCAGTAAAATATCTTATTTTCTAGCAAGTACTTTCAAGTTATGTTTGATAAATCAGAGTCTTCGATGTGTCTGACACCTAATAAATAAACTAACAATTTAAATAGAGTTAATAGGTGTCTGACACATTTATCAGAAATCTCAAACAAATTTTAAGAAATTGAAGGCTTTTTTAATGTGTCAGATACCTAAAAGCACTCTGCGTATGCAAGTTCACTTTTATAGGTGTCAGACACTGCATACGCTACACTGGAGCAGAGATTATAGCTCATTACTTTATTGCCAACTTCTGAAATAATTGGCAATTTTATTTACATCAAAATTTCATCTTAAATGAACCAAGAAAAAACTAACGAACAAATAGCCATACAATGGTTTGTTGCATTTAACGAACACAACCTCGAAAAACTATTAGCTTTGTACGATGATAATGCAAAACACTATAGCCCAAAATTAAAAATACGCCAACCTAAAACCGATGGGTGGATTATTGGCAAAGATGCGTTGAGAGCTTGGTGGCAAGATGCTTTTGAAAGGCTGCCCACACTGCATTACCAACTAAATAAACTTACTGCAAACAACGAAAGGGTTTTTATGGAATACACAAGGCAAGTGGATAGCGAAGATGATATATTGGTGGCGGAAGTGTTGGAAATTGAAGGGAGGATTGTGTGTTCGAGGGTGTATCATGGGTGAGGATGTGCGCTACAATACTTGTTGGTACGCTCGGCTACTTGCCTGAGCCGCATACCAAGGGCAGCTCTACGATGATGCAACGGTGGAATAGGAAGTGCTAAATGACTTGCCAACAAGGGCGATTTTTTTTTAATTTACTTAGTTAAATTTAATATAGCCAAGAATGACACTAAAAAACAACCCCACAAAAAATAATCCAGCAAGAAGAACGATAAATAAAACCATGTAGTTAAACTCCTTTTCACTAGTTATTACAAATTTCTTTGGGTCAACAGGGTCATATAAAATTGAAACTGGTTGGTCTACAAATTTCTTGTAAGTTCTTATTATACTTAAATCACTAGACGCATAAATGTAGGGTTGCTCTTTAACATATTCTCCTGAGGGGGTTGTAAATTCAATTAGTGGTGTTTTATGTCCATCGCTATCCGATTCATACTTGATAATGTTTCCTGTATATTCTATGCCATTTTTTTGAATACTTTTTAAAAAATAAATAGATTCAATTCCAAAATATGTAGCTAGCAACCCAACAATTAATGAACATACTATCGGTTTAATGAACATTGATAACCCAAAAATTATCAAAATAAGAATCCAATACTTTTCTACATTTTTCATTTTGAAAATAATAAATAATTAGTGAGTTTACATTAAGTTTTTATGCCGTTTTGAAGATTCAATATTTTTACCAAACTTCAAAAATAAAGTTATTTTTTCAAATTCAATTTTTGCATTTTTTATTCCATTTTTACATCTCTAGCAGATATGCAGCTTAGCAAAGTGCGGCGGCGTATCTGTGCTATGCACAAGGCTCTATTGTAACTTGCCGCACAGAAAGCCACCCACAAAACCCTCGCCTCATTTCTTCGCTAGTTTCCGCATCTTTGCGCCAGTAGGGGCAACTTGCATCCGCCGCATACCAACGAAGTCAGCAAATGTTTTTACCAATCGAAAATAACAACATAATTAAATCAACTTATCCGGCGTAATCGGCAAATCCCTCACACGTTTTCCTGTAGCATTATACACCGCATTGGCAATAGCGGGGGCTACACCTACTAAAGCAATTTCACCAATGCCTTTAGCACCTGTGGGGCTGATGATGTTATCGGCTTTGTTTACAAATAGCACATCAATGGGTGGCGTATCGGCATGCACTGGTACATGATAATCAGCAAAATTGCTGTTGGTATATCGGCCATAGCGATTGTCTATAAATACTTCTTCGGTAAGTGCCATACCGATACCGCCAACTGCACCACCAACCATTTGGCTGCGAGCAGTATTTTCTGCAATAATTTTACCAGCATCGGCTACAGAAACAATTTGTTTTAATTTGATAACGCCTGTAGTTGGGTTTACATGCAGCTTTACAAAATGCACCGAGAAAGAATTCCTCGCATATTTTTCTGCTTCGGCATTGGGCTTGCCAGCATCTTTTATTGCTTCTATCTCTGGCTTATTTGATTGAGTTAATAAATCGGTGTATGAAATATTTATCGATGCATTATCAGCCACAGAAATGATGCCATTTTCATATTTCAAAGCTTCGAGTTTTAGGTTTGCAAATGCAGCAATATTTGCAATGACCATTTCTTTTAAGCTTTGTATTAAAGCAGTACAAACCGCCATGATGGCTGTACCAATGGCAGATGTAGTTCCAGAGCCCCCCTGCGTAGGTCCGTTTGGCAAATCGGTATCACCTAAATCAAATTTTACTTTGTTTAGTGGCAACCCCATTGATGCGGAGCCAATGTTTGCCATGGCTGTAGAAGTACCAGGCCCCATATCGCTTACGGCACTTTGCAATAACAATGTACCATCGGCTTTCAATATTCCTTTGGCAGTAGCCTGCCCTCGCCCTGCACCAAACACACCACCTGCCATGCCATAACCCACCAGCATACCATCTTCTAATAAACTACCAGCAATAGCAAGTCGGTTTTGCCAGCCAATTTTTTCTTTGCCCAATGCATAACATTCTTTGAGAAATTTTGTACTCCACGGAAGTTTGTTTACTGGATGAATGGTAGCATGATTAATAATACGCAATTCGATGGGATCAATATTTAATTTATAAGACAATTCATCTAATGCAGATTCTAATGCAAAGCAACCAGTAGCTGGGCCAGGACCACGCATCCATGTGGGCGTATTTATATCGAGCGGCAATATTTGGTAAAAAGTATTTACATTGGGGCAGTCGTATAAAAACTGCGAACAGTTTACAATGCCTTCGCCAAAATCTTCGTAACGAGATGTGTTGCTTATGGCATGATGTGTAATGCCAGTAAGCTTGCCTTGTTTGTTGGCAGCAATACCAATTTTTTGCCAAGCTTGTGGGCGATAACCAACTTGCGTAAACATCTGCTCACGAGTAAGCATGAGTTTTACCGGGCGTTTTAGTTTTTTTGCTGCAATGCAGGCTGCTGGCAAAATTGGCCAACTGCGTAGCCCACTACCAAAAGCTCCACCTACATATTCAGCTATTACTCTTACATTCTTTTCTTCAATATCAAAATTTTTGGCCAAACCAGATTGTGCGCCTTTTGGCCCTTGCGTTTTAGTATAAACCGTTAATTTATCATCGCCATCCCATACAGCAATGGTAGCATGCATTTCCATGGGGTTATGTGTTTCTATAGGAATGTTATATTCTGCTTCCACCATTACCTCGCCGTTTTTAAAAGCATCTACATCTCCCCTTTTATATTCAATTGGTTTTATCAATTTCTTTTCATCTGATTTTGATTTTTCAAAGTCCGTATCAAATTCATCTTTTACATATTCTACTTCTACTAGCGAAGCTGCATGTACAGCTCTTTCTAATGTATCTGCAATTACCATAGCAATAGGCTGACCATTGCTATACACCAAGTTATTGTTAAACACTTTTAGCCCACTCCATTCATACCCTTTTTTCTTTGGGTCTTTGGCATAAGGATTATAACCTGGCACATTGGGGCAGTTGAGGTAATAAATAATATCAAAAACACCTGCTGCTTTTTTTGCTTTATAAAGAATCATATTTTTAATAGCTCCTTTGGCAATAGTGCTGCATACAAAAACAGCATAAGCCATATTGGCTAATTGAAATTCTGCCGAAAATATTGCTTTGCCTGTTACTTTATCTATGCCATCTGCACGGTCATCTACAAAATAGGTTTCGGTAATTTGAAAATTATTATCCATTGGTTGGTATCTATTAAATGCCTGATTAAATGTTGCGTATTGCCTCTTGCAAAGCTTCTATTATTGCCGCTTTACCCATTTTAATTTTAAAATCGTTGTGCCCAAAACTTGTTGCAGTTTCCATAGCCATATTTGCTGCTGCAGTAAAATTTTCTTTGGTTGCTTGCTTACCCATTAAGAATTTTTCTACTTCTACTAATCGCCAAGGCTTGTGTGCAACACCGCCCATTGCCAGCTTTGCTTTTTTTATTGTGTTTACAGACATTTCTAATGCAACAGCAACCGAAACGAGTGCAAATGCATATGAAGCCCGATCCCTTATTTTTAAATAATGTGTTTTATTAAATGCGTTTGTAGGAATATGAATGCTTGTAATGAGTTCGCCTTTTTGTAAATTATTATCAAGCTCAGGAGTACTTCCAGGTAGGCGGTGAAACTCGGTGAACAATATTTTTCTATCACCTTTTGTGCCAGTTATATTTACGGTAGCATCAAGCGCTGCCAATGCCACACACATATCGCTTGGGTGTACTGCAATACATTGCTCACTTGTGCCAAACACAGCATGCATGCGGTTTTGTCCGTGCAGTGCCCCACAGCCACTGCTGGGTTCTCTTTTGTTGCAAGGCATGGTGATATCATAAAAATATGAGCAACGAGTACGCTGCATCATATTGCCGCCAATGGTTGCCATATTTCTTAATTGTGCTGATGCACCTGCATTTAAAGCTTGTGCAAGCAATGGGTATTTTACTTTGATGATTGGATGCTCAGCCACATCGCTGTTTAATGCCAATGCACCAATGGAAATTCCTTTTGCATCTTCCACAATTTGCTTTAATGGCAATGCATTTATATCAATTAATTTTTCAGGGGAAGCTACTCCCTTTTTCATGAGGTCTATCAAATTGGTACCGCCAGCTATAAACTGTGCTGCTGCATTCTTTGCTTTTGCATCTACGGCAGCTTTTGCAGTGGAGGTTCTTATGTAATCAAAATTTATCATAACAATTGCCCTCCTTTTTTTACTTCCATAATAGCATCTACAATATTGGGGTACGCACCACATCGACAGATATTGCCACTCATGTATTCTCTTATTTCGTTGGCAGAGTTTGCATGGCCTTCTTTTACACATGCTACAGCAGACATTATTTGCCCCGGCGTACAATAGCCGCATTGAAAACCATCGTGCTTTATAAATGCTTCTTGCATGGGATGCAGTTTATCGCCATTAGCAAGACCTTCAATAGTAGTAATTTTTTTTCCTTCATTCATTACTGCTAGTGATAGGCAAGAATTGATATGTTTGCCATCTACATGTACAGTACAGGCACCGCATTGACCATGGTCGCAACCTTTTTTTGTACCCATCAAATGCAGTTGCTCTCTTAATAAATCTAGCAGCGTTACCCTTGGTTCTACAGATAAAGTATGTGCAATGCCATTTACTTCTAGTCTCAAGTCTATTTGTTCAAAAAGCGCTGCAATTTTTTCATCATTTTCTCCTGCTTTTAGCAATACTGGCGAAGCAATGGTAAGTGCAGCAATGGCGGTAGATTTTTTTAAAAAATCTCTTCGGGAGTTGTTGTTGTTTTCTGTAAGCATGGTGGGAAAAATGTAACTCAAATGTAGTTATTTAAAGATTCTTAAAAATATTTTTCATTTGATTAATTTGTTGGGAAGGAATTTTGGAAATTAGGTATTAAAAATTGCAGCTGATAAACTACGATAATTTTTCTCGGTGATCAGAGACCAAACTCAACGTATACTGTTGGAGGGATGGGTGCAAAAAGTGCACTGAAACCACTGCTTTTCGGTACTGGGTTGCTTTCAAAAACCTATAAGGTCTTTTCAGGTACTCTGCTAATTAATGGTGCTTGCTAAGACCTTATAGGTTTTCGAGATTTTTTTTTAACATGATTGAGATAGCGGCATTCCATTTTTCAATCTAATGGCCAGCAACTGGCGACCCAAAAATGCCAACAGCAAGTTCTGCCCAAATAAGAAGTAGTATAAACAAAAGAGCAACACATATAATAATTCGATACGCATTTTTTTTAACCTTCCTCAGCACAAGCTCACACAATAAACCTGTACCTAAGAGCAATACTGCAGCGGCAATAAAATCAAACCAACTCCAATTTACTTCGTTAGTAAACTGCATCGCAATAAATGGTATTAGCAATAACAATGCAACTACCAATACAATTATGATTAATCTTTTATTTTGCATATTCATAAATATTTCTCAACCTTGGCAGAAATGAAGCGAGGATTTTTTTGTGTTAACATTCAGTATGGTAAATTACAAATAGATATTATAAAAAGCCCATACAAGTTTCCGCAGTTTTACTCGAAGTATAGCTTCACAGTAAAAAATTTAATTAGCTATCATAACAACGAACCTAAGGAAAAAGTTTATAAATATCTTTTCGATGGACAAATCTTGCTGCAAGTATTGCGGAGTCTTCAATAAAGAAACCAAACCTATAATCACCAACTCTAGTTCTATATGCAGTTTTATGAACTTTCAATTTTTTTGTGTTAGGAATTTTTTCAAGGTTATCAACAGATTCCATTAATTCTATCACTTGCATTAAAGAGTTTCTGACTGATTTTATTTTCAAATCGTCAATGTCTTTTGAAAATTTCTTTAAAAATTCAACTTTCATTAAGCAGATAACTTTTTTATTATTTCCGCACGGCTCACTTTTTGTGTTTTGTCAACATTATGCATAAGTTTAGACAATCCAATGTCCTCTAGCTCATCTTTGGATAATGTAGAAGAACCAACGCCTAGTTTTTTCAATAACTCAGAAACAAATTTAAATTCGTTACTATTTTTGGGTGTAATAACCAATGCTTTCATAGAGCAAATCTACAAATAATATTTTGCATTAAAATACCTTCATCGCAAGTTGAGACACAGCCTTTTGGCATCATAAGGCTTTGCTGGTACTGTTATGTGTAAACATTCGGTATAAAATCATACCTAGTTCTACAAAGTTTCATAAAAGATTCGGTAATTTTATATAATGAACTATGCAAACAACTCTATGAAAGTTGCTATTTTAGATATGTATGAAGGTGCCGATAACCAAGGCATGCGTTGTATTAGAGAAATACTCAATCAGTTTGCAGAAATGCATGGACTAGATTTGGTGCGGGAAGAATTTGATGTGCGCAGAAAAATTGAATTGCCAAGTCTTGATTTTGACATTTATATTTCGAGCGGTGGCCCTGGCTCGCCATTGGATAGTAAAGGCAGCGCTTGGGAAAATGCATTTTTTGATTGGATAAAAAAAGTAGAACAATTTAATGCAGCCGAAGATAATGTGGTAAAGAAACAAGTGTTTTTTATTTGTCATTCTTTTCAGTTGGCTTGTAGGTATTTTGATATAGCCACGGTGAGCAAACGCAAGAGCACGGCCTTTGGTGTTTTTCCTATTCATTATTTATTGGATGCAAAAGACGAATCTATTTTTACAAAACTAACCGACCCTTTTTATGCGGTGGATAGTAGAGATTTTCAGGTAACTGGACCAAAGCACAATCGCTTAAAAGAAATTGGCGGCAAAATATTGGCCATAGAAAAAGCTCGGCCGCATGTGCCTTTGGAGAGAGCCATTATGTCTATACGATTTAACGAAAATATGGTGGGCACGCAGTTTCACCCCGAGGCAGATGCGATAGGTATGAGCATGCATTTGCAAACAGAAGCACGTAAAAAAATAGTGGTGGATAATCATGGCCTAGAAAAATGGCAAAGCATGATAGATCATTTAGGCGACCCTGATAAGATTGCACACACATATGCACAAATTTTACCAAATTTTTTAAATGAGGCATTGGGGAAGATGGAGATGGCAGATGTATTTTAGATTGCTGATTTAAGATTTAAGATTCCCTTATACTTTGAAGTGCCCAACTTTGAACCATCAACTTTAAACTTTGAACTAGCCTTTATGCAAAAAGATTTACGGACAACTTTCAATAAAAATTTTACAGAAGAAAAGTATCAAGCCTACATGAAGGAAATAGAAGCCATAAGCCCAGGCGCATTGGATTTTAGAAATGCAGAAACACCGCTTTTTATTCCGAAAGATTTCACTAAAAAAATGCTGGATGCTTGTGAAGATATAATTGATGTTATTGTAGCGCCAAATTTTACAACCCTTACAGAACGTAGTATTCCTGCGGGTGTGCGTGTAGCAGGCCATGAAGGGCATGCACAAATGATTGTATTCGATTTTGGTATTTGTGAAGACGGTAAAGGTGGATTTGAACCGCAGCTGATAGAGATGCAGGGCTTTCCTACGCTCTATGGTTTTCAAGCTTATCATAGTGAGCTTACTGCGAAGTATGCTGATTTGCCGAGCACACATTCGTCTTACTTAAATGGATACAACAAAGAAATGTACATACAATTATTGAAAGATATTATTGTTGGCGAGCACAATGTAGATGATGTGATATTGTTAGAAATTTTTCCTGAGCAACAAAAAACAAGAATAGATTTTCATGCTACAGAAAAATTATTGGGTGTAAAAACGGTTTGTTTGACCAAGCTAAAAGCAACAGGTAAACAATTGTATTACGAAAAAGAAAATGGCGAAAAACATATCGTAAAAAGAATATACAATCGTTTAATTTTTGATGACCTACAACAGCAAGAAGGATTGGAAAATATTATTGACCTTACAAAAGAATATGATGTAGAATGGGTGCCACATCCAAATTGGTTTTACAGAATTAGCAAATTCACCTTGCCATTTATTGATAACCCATACGTGCCAGAAACATTTTTCTTAAACGAAATAACACAACCTGTAAACCTAGCGGAGTATGTGCTGAAACCATTATTTTCATTTGCAGGTATGGGCGTAGTAATAGATGTTATGCAAGATGATATTGACAAAATAACAGACCCAGAGAATTGGATATTGCAACGCAAAGTAAATTACGCTCCGATTATTGAAACCATGGATGAACCAGCAAAAGCAGAAATACGTTTGTTTTATTTTTGGAAAGATGAATGGGCAAGACCAATAGCCGTACATAACCTAGCAAGATTAAGCAAAGGAAAAATGATAGGCACACGCTACAATAAAGATAAAACTTGGGTGGGTGGTACGATTGCGTACTTCGAGCAATAAGACTATGGGCAAATATGCAAATGGGCAAATAGAAATTCAATGCTCATCAATTAACTATAATGTTTTAAATTGTAGAAATTTAACAAAGAAAAAATAACCAATGACAAAAGGACTCGAAAGATTTGAATTTTATTTGATACAGCTAGATGACTTATTATTAAAAGCATCTCGAACAAATAACCCTGCATTATTTTTATACCAAAATGATGCACGTACAAAAGTATTTATGCTAGAGGGTTTGGCTAAGTTGTATGCTGGCATGCACAACGAAAAACAATTTCTTAAAATAAAAGAAAGGATTAAATTATTGGAAGATTTATTAGGTGGCATAGACCACTATGATAATTTTGCAAAGGATTTTTTAAAAGATAAAGATATGCCTGCTGCATTAAGACTTTTTTTTGAAAAAAGAAAAAATGAAAAACTTGCTGAATTAAATGCAGCCTTACTAAGAAGAAAATGGATAAACCATGACCCACTTAGAACAAAAAAAATTAGAAAGCGCTTGGCAAGAATGGATTGGGAACCACAAGAAACAGAAATAGAATTAATTAAAAAATTTTATTTAAAATCTATAAATGGCATTATTACTTTTTTTGCTGAAACAGGTACCACTACATTTACAAATTTAGAAGAGCAAGTACATGAAATACGCCGCAAGCTACGTTGGCTAAGTATTTACCCACAAGCATTGCAAGGCGCAATACAATTGGTAGATAATAAGGTGAAAAATAAAGCTATTAATAAATACCTGATTCCTGATGTTGTAAATTCTCCATTTAACAAATTGCCAAAACAAGGTAGCAATAAACCTACTTTGCTATTAGAGAAAAATTATTTTCTTGCATTAAGTTTTATGATATCTGATTTGGGCAAATTAAAAGATAAAGGCTTGCTAGTGCTAGCTACTTGTGAAGCAATAAAAGCTACGCAAAAACTAACTGAAGATGTTGCTTTAAAACAAGCGCTAAAACTACATAAAATGAAAACTACAGGTTTGAAAGAAATATTGGTAGCAGCACATGATACATGTGTCATATTTTTTAAAGAAAAGAATTTGGAAAAGTTGATTGCAAGTTAATTCACAAACCACCATTTTATTCCAAACCTTATTAACCTACCTGGTGTAGGATAATGTGGTGCAGCAAAATTGTTATCTATAAAACCAAAGCCATTTTTAAAGCTTCCAGTATTTAAATTTTCCATTCGTAAAAATGCACCAAAACCTCTTATTCTAAAATGCAGAAATGCTGCAATATCTGGTTTGTTTTTTATAACCATAGTATCTTGAGGTGTAAACTGCCCAAGCACTGCCGAGTAATTATTTGCTTTGTACTGAGTGTAATACCGTACTTCTAGCCCTGCACTTACACGCAAGTTTCTATACACACTTCCTTCATAAGCTATTCTACTTCTTGTAAAAATGAGTGGTAGTTTTATTGGTGCTGCTTTATCTGTTTTTTGCAAAGTTGCATCTGCATAATAAAAAATATTTTTCTTGAGTTTTATTTTTTTTGATGCAAAACATTGTATAATATTTATTGGCTTGCTGTACTGCTCACTTTTATAATAGTTGGAAAAATAAGCATAATTAGTAAGTAAAAAATTATTAAACCCTAGCCTTACAAATTTATTGGAAGCTGTACCGCCAAAAGAGGTAATGTTTTCTTTTTTAAAACTATTTACATTGCCCAAATTAAAAGAAGAACGATTATCAAAAATAAAAGATGGTGTGCGGTTAACATTACTAAAATATATACTTACATCACCTAATTTTTTATTGAGATAGCGACTAACATTGGCTTGCATATTATAATCACCATTGTTAAACCCTGCTAAGTACAACTCACCTTTTAGCAACATATCCCACAATTTATTTCTCGTACGGTTTCTATATTCACCGTGCAGCATTACATTTTGAAAATTGTATGTACCAGTTTTAGTGGCTGCATGTAATGTTTGCAAAGTGGCGCCTGCTAAAAAAAACTGAGCCGAGTTTTTAGTATCTGGAAATTGTATCAATGAAAAATCATTGCTAATTGTTTTCCATTTTTCGAAAACATTTAATGTATCTGTAGAATCACGTAAGGTTATCGCAAAATTTCTAAAATACGTAATAGAATCGGCTACATTATCAAGAAATTGAAAAGAGTTGGATGTTACAGTAAGTGTATGTTGCATTCTAAGTTTTGGATAAAATAAATACTCCGTTGTAGAATCGTTTATGGCAATAGAATCTCGTTTACCAATATCATAACTCTGTCTAAGAAATAAAATACGTTCTTTATAAATATTACCCGTTGTTACATTTGCTTTAAATGGGTTGGGATTATTCTTTGTCGTATTTCCTAAAACCACATCTATGTAATTTCGCTGTTTCTTATCTTCGTTTAACAACAATGCATCATCTACAATACCCCCATTTTCCGAAGCTTTTATAGAGTTGGAAATAAACCCAAACGAGCCATTGTATCTTTTTCTTTTACTTTGATAATTCCCAAAAAAACGAACATTATTATGATTGGTATTTTGGTTTAAGAAAAACCCAGGCGCATTGATGAGTCTATACTCAAAACCAAAATTCATATTAGGCCTTGGGCTTTGTGTGTGCATGGCTTGTATCATTTGCTCTTTGCCACCTGCAAGCTGATACCCCAACATAGAAAAGGGTTTATTGGTTTTATAAAATTTGGTATCTTCTAAAGAAAATTTATAAATATCGTATGCATGAAAACCTGCATCCCACCCTGCTTTTGCAAAGGGCTTAAAAATTAATGCTGTAGCAGCAGCGCCATTATTGCCAAGGTATTGATAGGTGGAAGGAACAGAATAATATTTATCAAAATCGTTTATGGTAGAGTCGAGCGGATTTTTTCTTACAGAATCCATAAACTTATAGGTAATGGTAATCGAATCCAACAAATCATCACGCCTTTCAAACCCGAGTGTATCTAATTTATTGTTGCTTTTCTTTTTTGTTGTATCGCTTCGTTTACTATTTGTGTTCGATGTACTTTGCGACGCTCCTCTTATCCTATCTCTAATGCCCGAAGTAGGATCTTGACAAAAAGCTATTGCAGTTGCCAATATAAAAACAAAAAAGAATAATAATTTTTTCATGTACAATTATAACTGTGCCACTAGTTCTTTAAAAATATGTGTAAGTTTTGGTTCAGCTTCTTTTGCAGCTTGCAATACTTCTTCGAGTGTAATATTATATTCTTCGTCACGTATGCCAAGGTCTGTAATTACGCTCATGGCAAATACTGGCAAGCCCATGTGTACCGCCACTATCACTTCTTGCACGGTGCTCATACCCACTGCATCGGCACCTATTATTTCCAACATTTTATACTCGGCTCGGGTTTCAAAAGTTGGGCCAGTTACACAAATGTAAACGCCTTCTTTTATTTCGTAACCTGCTTTTACTGCAATACTTTTTGCTTTTCTTATTAAATCTTTTTTATAGGGCTCACTCATATCTGGAAACCGTGGGCCAAATGCTTCTTCATTTTTTCCTACCAAAGGATTTGGTGTAAGCAAACTTATATGATCTTTTATAATCATTATGTCGCCGACTATAAAACCTTTTTGCATACCACCAGCGGCATTGCTTATGAGCAAAGTTTGTATGCCCAAATATTTCATTACACGAATAGGAAAAACAACTTCTTGTGCGCTATACCCTTCGTAAAAATGAAAACGCCCCGACATGGCTACAACTTTTTTGCCAGACAATTCTCCAAAAACCAATTTGCCACTATGCCCTTCAACAGTGCTTATTGGAAAGTTTGGAATGTCAGCATAAAGTATTTCTTTTTCTATTTTTATTTCTGAAGCAAAATTTCCTAAGCCAGTGCCTAATACAATGCCAACGAGTGGTGTTTCTTTGTAAATATTTTTTATGTATGAAACCGATGTTTCTATTTGTTGTAAAATTTCCGACATGTTTAAATGGATAAATTGCTCTATTGCTGAATTGTTGATTTGCTAAAGTGTCAAAAATACGTTGTTTCGGTTGGTTGAAGAAATGGTTAAGCTAGTTTTTAACATAGGGTTATAAGTACAAAGCCCCGCCTATCCTTCCAAGAGGAGAAAAACACACGAGATTAGGTATATATTATTGAAAAAAAATCTTCTATTGCATAATCTAATACACAATCTAATGCATAATAAAAGATAATTATAGGTATGCAGTACAAGTGAGTGACACAATCCCGAAACTTCGCATTGGCGTCAAGTTAACTTTTTATATTTTTATACAAATCTGTCATATTAATTCTATTGGGTCGTTTTTCGTAGCAACAATGTTTCATTATTAAAT
>JAYTLA010000044.1:0-14322 GCA_043729825.1 Ferruginibacter sp. | reverse complement strand
AAAAGCCATTGTGGTTTGCAACCCAAATAACCCAACAGGATATTTGTACAGTGCAGCCGAAATGGAAACGCTAAAAGAAATTGTGATAAAACACAATTTGTTTTTATTTGCAGATGAAGCGTACCGTGAGTTTTGTTATGAAGGTACACATACAAGCGCCATGCATTTAAAAGGTGCTGAGCAACATGTAATTTTAATGGATACCATTAGCAAACGCTACAGCGCATGCGGTGGGCGCATTGGCGCATTCGTTACAAAAAATAAAGAGGTACTTAACACGGCCATGAAATTTGCACAATGCAGGTTAAGCCCACCTTACTATGCACAAGTATTGGGCGAAGCTGCAGTGGACTTACCAGATAATTATTTTGATACAACAAAGGCTGAATACAAACTTCGCAGAGATACTTTGGTAAAAGCACTCAATGAAATAGATGGCGTATTTTGTCCCAACCCTGGTGGTGCTTTTTATGCTATGGCAAAGTTACCCATAGATGATAGCGATACATTTTGCCAATGGTTGCTAGAAGAATTTTCTTACAATGGTAGCACTGTAATGATGGCACCTGCTACTGGTTTTTATGCTACACCTGGTTTAGGAAAAGATGAAGTACGTATGGCTTATGTGCTTAATGTAGAAGCCATCATTGCTGCTGTGGAATGTTTAAAGGAGGCATTGAAGGTTTATCCCGGGAGGAATGCTGAAAATTTAACCCTAATGCCAGAAAGTGTAAAGGATGAAGGATTGAAAGAAGCATACACAGAAGCCAATCAACAAAATTGGACAAAGGAAGAATTAGAAGATTACGAAAGAGCATCCATAAAAGAAAGAGACGAAATTGGCAGAATAGACTTTGCTGAAAAGAGAGCCAAACTTGAAATGGGAAGATTAATGAAAGCAGACCAAGAATCACTCGAAAAAATAGCCAAATATACAGGGCTTAGCAAGGACGAAATTCAAGCACTCTAAAATGAACTTCTACCAAACATTGGGTTCAATATTGTGGCAAAAGAAATAGCAATAATTAATGCTTCTGTATTGAATCCCTCCAATATGAAGAGGTTCAGGCGATTTTCAAATTCCTAGACATTACGAAGTTCATTAATAATTTATGTTTTTTTTCTTTCTTTTTTCATCAAAGAAGGTAGATAAAATTGTTTTTTATCTACTACATGTGACATAAAATAAATTTATAACGAAATATACAAAAGATTAAAAATCAAAAAGCTCCATTGCATGTACACCCAATGCTCTAGCCAAATTTAATATTTGAGAAATATTTGTGTTTATAATACCACGCTCTATGCGGCTTACCTGCATGGGTTCTATACCTGCCTCCCATGCAAGACTTTCTTGTGTAAAATTTTTAGATATACGAATCTCTTTCACCTTTAATCCAAATTTTTTTATCCCTTCTTCGTCTCGCATGTATTTCACTTTGCAAAACTCAAATCGTAAAAAAAATAATTATAGTCGAATTTGACTATAATTGTTATTTAGGCTAGAAATAAATTGCAGTTCTAAATATCGAATGAAGGGAATTGTTCAAAATGAAAAATCTAGTAAATCTTTTACTCCAACCTCTAGCTCTATAGCTATTTCGTTTAGGTAAATGATGCTAGGATTTATACGCCCTTTTTCTAATCTGTTTAGGCTTTGAGGGTCTTTATCGCAACTGCGTGCAAGCTCTGCTTGAGACATACCTTTGCTTATTCTTAAACTGGCTATATGTGCGCCTAGTTTTTTTAAATAAGCTTCTTTATCCATTGTAGTTGAAAATTATATCAACTGCAATGTTTGAATTAAAAAAAAATTTATCATAAACGTATCCGTTTATGATAAATAAAACATATTTTTACCCTATAAAATAAAAAGTAAATAAAGTATTAAAGTGGTATTACAATTTTTAGAAATTAAACAACTCACCAACTTGTACATTTAGCAGCTCTGCAATTTTGTATAGAGTCCAAGAGGTAGGGTTTGTTTTCCCCTTTTCTAGTTTATTGTAGTTCTGTTTTTCTTTATCTAGCATATACGCAAACTCTACTTGCGAAAACTTTTTTTGCTTACGAAGTTTGGCAATTTGTTGCCCAAGCTTTATTTGAAATTCCTTTTGTTGCATAAGGCTTTTTGCCTTGTGCAAACTCATTAACTAATATTTAACTTGGTAATACTAAAAGATTACTTTAGCTTTATTTTTAAATAGCAACTGAAACATTAGCAACATAAAAGACTGAGAACTTGAAACAAACCAAACTAACTACCAGCACAGAGTTATCTGCAATAGCCCTACAATGGCTCACTACCGCAGGCATACAAACAAATGCAGCTTACACAAAAGAAGCAATAACCACGCACCCAGACTACCCTGCTATGACAGCCGTTACCGATTTTTTAGAAAGTGGTGGCATGGCGTACGATGCAGTGCAGGCAGATGCCTCATACATACACGAGTTTAACTACCCACTGCTTGCACATATAAAACAGCCCGGCAATGAGTACCTACATTTGGTAAACGATGCAAGCGTGTGGGACAAAGAAAAAAGCATAACAGAAAATTGGAGTGGTATTGCATTATACGCTACAAAAGATGCCACTTGGCATAATAAAGAAAATGATGCTGCTGAAAAACTAGCACAAAAAAATAAATACATAGCTGCTGCTTTTATAGTAGCAGGGTTGGCATTATTTATTGCTTCTATATTTATTTATAGTAGTGCATGGGTAAATATTTTTGGCTTACTCTCCCTTGCAGGCTTAGCCATAAGTATAGCAGCATTAGGCACAGAGCTTGGCTACCAAAGCAAGCTAGTAAAACAAGTATGTGGCACAGTAGGCAATGGTGGCTGCGAAAAAGTGCTAGGCAGCAAATTTGCCAAAGGCTTTGCGGGCATTACCCCTGCAGATGCATCTGTATTGTATTTTGCAGCACAATTTATTTTGTATTTAATAGGTTGTTTTTATAACCCCATACTTAGTGGTATAATAACGATAGCCCTTGCAGGCATAGCTGTAGCTGCGTGGAGCATATACACACAAGCTATAAAGTTAAAAGAGTGGTGTGCACTTTGTCTTTGTATAGTTGCCGTTTTGCTCGGGCAAATAATTATTTCAACTTACTTTCAATTTAATAATGTCCTATCCAGGATAATACCTAATTCCCAATTCCTAATTCCTTTTATAGCCTTCGCTATTACAACACTGATACTTACAATAATTTACCTACCCATAAAACAACTTATAAAAACAAATAGTAAAAATAAACATGAGCTAGCGTCTTTTAAAAAATGGAAAACAGATGCTTCATTATTTATAGCACAATGGGAAAAAGAACCTACCTGCGATAATACAATATGGGAGAATGATTTGTTCATAGGCAATGAAGATGCGCCTATACGGATAACAGTGGCTTGTAACCCATATTGTGGTCCTTGTGCAAAAGCTCATAAAGAGCTGGATGAGTTGGTAGAGAAATATCCGTCTAAAATAAGTTTACAAGTACGTTTGCAAAGTTATCCCCAAATTTTAGATAACAAAACAACCATGGCTACAAAAGCGATTTTACAGAAAGCAGAAAATTTAAAAAATAGTTTTGAAGTAAAAGCTATGTTAATAGATTGGTTTAATTGGATGGACTTGGATAAGTGGGTTGCTAATTGGCAACCAAATATTAATATTGATATAAAAAAAAGACTTGAAAAACATGAACAATGGATGATTAACACGGATATAATTTATACACCAACCTTATTAATTAATGGTAAAAAAGTTAATAATAGATACAAATTAAAAGACATTATAAAAATTTTACCACAAGTATGGACTGATTTATAAAAAATATTTAATGGAATTAGCTTGTGCACAGGTTAATTAGTTGCCCTTAAATCTTAACTTTAACGTGTAGTTTGCAACTGCTGCGCAAAACAATTAAATTTTATTAAAATGAAAAAATTATCAAGAGATGAAATGAAAAATGTAATGGGTGGAGTAGATGAAGCTATTGGCGAAATTGGTGGTACTGACAAGTACAAATGTTGTATTGGTACAGAGTGTACAGCTTGCTATGGATGGGTAAGCTGTTCGTCTGGTGCGACTCAAAGTACATGTTAGAATAATAAATGAGGCTGCAAAAAATCAGCAGCCTCATTTATTTTAATTTTTTATGAATATTCTCCTAATTCAATAAAATTAATTCTCTTTAATAAAATTAATTTTTAGACTATTTCAACTTAAAAATAAATTAAGATTAATGAAACTATTATTATTTTTCATAAACATTATTTTTACAATAAATCTTTGTAATGCACAGAATAATTCAAGATTAATTTCGGAAAATTTGAAACCCAACGCTGGAATGATAAATAAGTTTTATTATGAACCTGCAAAGAATCTAGTAATACCTGAGAAAATTGAGGCAATGTTTATTTACAAGTCTGGAGAACAATTTATCTCTAAGCTTGTTGCAATTAGAAAAATAAATAAAGTATATGAATTTTCATATAAAATACCAGATTCAATTTCTGTAATCATTATAGGAATTGTTGATGCAAATAAAAAAATATCTGATTATAATGGATTATCAGAACCACAAAAAAAAATAATTGATAATAATAATGACGAGGGTTATATTTTTACTATACATAATAAAAAGAAAATAAATAAAATCAAATCAAAAATAGAGCTAGCTGAATTGTTGAATAACTATGCTCCTTATATTCTGGATATAAAAAGAAATTCAAATTATATTATTGAAATATATGAGCAATTATATAAATCTTCTCCTAAATTAAAAAATGATAATTCTTATCTAGACTATTTGATTCTTTTATACCAAAATGGAAAAAACAAGTCAAAAATAAATCTTGAGAATTATGCTATAAAAAAAGATTCTAATGCACATAATGAAATGCAATTATTGACTGCTCTAAAAGCGTATAAAATTTTAAAATTAGATCAGAAAATTATTGAATTAGAAAATAAAGTTTTGTTGAAATACTCCAATGGAGAATTTGCTAAACAAAAATTTTGGAATAATTTTTATAGTAATTCTAAAAGTAGTGAGCAAGCAATTTTGGAGAATATGAATAACTTTATAGAAATATTTGATGATAGTTCAAGTTCAGTGAAAGATAAATTTTATATTAAAATAATAACATTGTTCCTTGAGCAAAGTAATTGGGAATCATTATTAAAATACGAAAATCTTATAACCAATAAATATAGTTTGGAATTCATTCTTGATAATTTTGCATGGAAATTATCAGGAAAAAGCATAGAAGCTGAAGGAAGGAATTTGGATTTCGCTAAGCGTCTTTCACAAAAATCTTTGGAATATCTAGAAGAACGAAAGAAACAAATTGAATTAAATGATGATGAGAGTTATCGATATTTTGGAGCGCTAAATAAATATTTAAATACTTATTCATTAATATTATTTAAACAAGGACTATATGATTCTGCATTTTATTACCAAAATGAAATTTATTTAAGAGGTGGGATTTTTGATGCAAATTCCACAGAAAGATATTTAGCTTATGCTGCAAAAGTAAAAGAGGTTTCATTTGCCAAAGAGGTATTAGAAATACAACTCCAAAAGGGAATAAGCTCACCTAAAATGAAGGAGCAGTTAAAAGTAGTATATCAAAAACTTAATTTATCATCTAACGAATTTTTAAAGTTTTTTGAAAAATCAAAGTTTAATTCACAAAAATTGCGTACTCAAAAAATAGTTTCAAAACTTGGAACTACAATAGCAAAAAAATTTAGTCTTAAAAATATGGATGGAAAGTTAATCTCTCTTTCATCCTTTAAAGATAAGATTGTAATTATTGACTTTTGGGCGACCTGGTGCATTCCTTGCAAATCTTCTTTTCCAGATATGCAAGAGTTGATAAATAAATATAAGAGCGATAGTAATGTTATTTTTCTTTTTATAAATACTTGGGAAAATAAAACCCCTGAAAAAATAAGAACAATTGTTTCTAAATTTATTAAAGAAAATGAGTACACATTTACTATTTTATTTGATGACACAAATGAAGTTGTAAATAAATATAAAGTAGATGGAATTCCTGCCCACTTCGTAATTGACAAAACTGGCAATATTATTTCAATGGAAGATTCAATTGAAAAATTAGATTCAATAATTAATACTTTAATTTCTGGATATTAATCACCTCACACTGGCGCAGATATGTAGCAGAGCAAAGTGCGGCGGGGTATCCGCCTTTGTTGGTAGCTCATACTGGCGCAGATATGCAGCAAGGAAAAGTGCGGCAGGGTATCTGTGCCAATGTAAAAGAACTTTAATAGAAAAACTGTCTTTATTTTTTGCAGTCTATTCATCATAAAACAAGGCATGGTTTTCAACCAGCCCACAAAGTATTCGATGCTATAAAAACGAAAATAAATTAAAAATAGGCTTTGCTGGTCAAAGACCAGGCAAAGGCTTACAAGAGTGGAGAGGATAGTTCGAAGTGTAAAATGAAATAGTAAAAATCTTAATAAATAAATATAAAAACGTGTTATTGCGAAACAGAACTTTATTCATAATCGTTAGCTTCACATACTGGCGCAGATATGCAGCAGAGCAAAGTGTGGCGGAGTATCTGTGCCAATGTAAAAGAACTTTAATAGAAAAACTGCCTTCGTTTTTGGCATTCTATTAATCATAAAACAAAGCATGGTTTTCAACAAGCCCCATACTGGCGCAGATATGCAGCAAGGCAAAGTGCGGCAGGGTATCTGTGCCAATGTAAAAGAACTCATACTGGCGTAGATATGCAGCAGGGCAAAGTGCGGCGGGGTATCTGTGCCAATGTAAAAGAACTTTAATAGAAAAACTGCCTTTGTTTTTGGCATTCTATTAATCATAAAACAAGGCATGATTTTTAACCAGCCAACAAAGTATAAGATACTATAAAAACGAAAAATAATTACAAATAGGCTTTTCTGGTCAAAGACCAGACAAAGGCTTACAAGATTGGAGAGAATAATTCGAAGTGTAAAATTAATTATTCAACTTCTGATAATTACAGTTATTCAGCAATACAAAAGTGCTACTAGGTAACTGTTTCAATGTAAAAAATAACTTTAAAAACAAACTAAACTAGAAAATTATATAAAAGGATTAATAATGGTCAAAGTACCCTCTATCACAAAACCATGTTGCATATCTTCGGAGTATAATATCGTACAATTAGCCTCTATTGCCGAGGCAACTATTATAGCATCAAATAATTGTAAATCGTATCGGGTAATTAATTTTTCTGCATGGTTTAAAACTATTTGGGTGGTGGGTACAATGGTACAGTTTCTTAATGCTTTATTGCATTTTATTAGGGTGTCTAGTTTTGGAATTTGTAAAAGTCTTTTACTAACATTTAAAAATTCAGAGACTACTTGGGCAGATACAATAGGGTTCGCAAAAACTAAATTTTCTGCGATTGATCTTTTGGTAACAAATTCATCATTAAATAAAAATATCAATACGTTTGTGTCTAAAGAAATTTTACTCATAGTCATTTGCTTCGTCTCTATTAAATTTGTAATTACCAAACTTTACTCTACAATCTTTAAAAATTTCACGAATACTTTCAATACTATTCACAGCTTCTTTTGGTTGTTCAGTAAACTCTTCCTGCTCGTAACTAACTGCCACTTTTTTACCAATCAACTCTTTGGGAATTTGCAATTGCAAATTGAAAATATTACTAGTAGGTTCAATTATTTGCGTTATCATAAAAATTCATTTTCACAAATTTAATAAAAAATATAGGATTCTAAACTTTTCAATAACAATTTAACAATAGAACAAATTTATCACTTGAAACTAACCTTCCCACACTTCCTCCAGCGCAACCAAATGGATTGTGGCCCCTCTTGCTTATACATGGTAAGCGAGCACCATGGGCGCAGCTTTAGCATAGAAAAACTACGTGAGCTTACAGAGATTGGCAAAGAAGGTGTAAACATTTTAGGCATAAGCGATGCTGCAGAAAAAATTGGGTTTCGTACACAAGCAGTACAATTATCTTTAGCCGATTTAAAAACGAAAATAAAATTACCTTGTATTTTACATTGGAGCCAAAATCATTTTGTGGTTTTGTATAAAATAAAACGGAATGCATTTTATGTGTCAGACCCGGGTAAGAGTTTATTAAAATATACGGAGAAGGAGTTTGTGCAAGCTTGGGTGAGTGCGGTACAAAGTGAGGAAACCTCACCCCAACCCCTCTCCAAGGGAGAGGGGCTACTACGAGATCGAAACGAAAACCTACAAAATGATTTACTTTACTCTAGCCAATCTAGTACCTCATCTCATGTATTTTCCTCCCCTTCGGGGAGGATAGGTGGGGTGGGTATTGCACTTTCTTTAGAACCCACCCCTCTCTTTTACAACAACCAATACAACGAAGATTATACTGAGCAAAAAAGCAAAGGTTTTGGCAGTATCGTTTCTTATTTGTTTCCTTATAAAAAACTTATTGTACAACTCATGCTTGGTTTATTGCTAGGTAGTTTGTTGCAACTCATACTTCCTTTTCTTACACAAAGTGTAATAGATACTGGGGTAAACACGGGTAATCTTCCTTTTGTATATGTAGTACTTTTTGCACAGCTAGCACTTTTTGCAGGCAGGCTAAGTGTTGACTTTATAAAGAGTTGGATATTATATCACATTAGCAGTCGCATAAACATAAGTATTCTTACCGATTTTTTAATAAAGCTTATGAAGCTGCCCGTAAGTTATTTTGATAGCAAAAAAACGGGTGATATTATGCAGCGTATGCAAGACCACAGTCGCATACAAAATTTTCTTACAGGCACATCGCTGTCCACGCTTTTTTCTTTGTTTAACTTGGTTATATTTTCTGTAGTGCTTGCCATGTACAATACAGACATATTTGCGGTGTTTGCGGGCGCATCGGTTTTATACATTTTATGGATATTTATTTTTCTTAAAAAAAGAAAAACCTTAGACTATAAACAATTTGATATAGCCTCCGCAGAGCAAAGTAAAACCATGGAGATAGTGCAAGGCATGCAAGAAATAAAACTGCATGGCTGCGAAAAACCTAAACGCTGGCAGTGGGAGCGTTTGCAGGCTCGCACCTTTAGGCTAGGTATGAAGGGGCTTGCGCTAAACCAATGGCAACAAACTGGTGCGTTTTTTATAAATGAAGGCAAAAATATTTTTATTACTTTTTTGGCTGCTAAGGCAGTTATTAATCATGAAGGAGGTATGACACTTGGGGGTATGCTAGCCATACAGTACATTATTGGTCAGTTAAACGGACCAATAGAGCAAATGATAAATTTTGTACAAAGCTGGCAATTGGCTAAAATAAGTTTAGATAGATTGAACGAAATACATGCTCTTGCAGATGAAGAGCCATCGGACAAATTATTAAGCACTACACTACCTACAGATAAAACGATTGAGCTAACAAATGTTTCTTTTACGTATCCTGGTGCGGGTAATGAAGCGGTATTAAAAAATATAGAACTGATTATACCAAATGGAAAAACAACTGCCATCGTAGGCACTAGTGGTAGTGGAAAAACTACATTACTAAAACTACTACTTAAATTTTATACCACACAAAAAGGAAATGTAAAAGTGGGTGGAAACGACTTGGAAAATTTTTCTCATAAAACTTGGCGTAAAGCAATAGGCGTAGTAATGCAAGAGAGCTTTATTTTTAATGATAGCATAGCGGCTAACATTGCTGTAGATGGCGAAAGTATTGATACCACTAGGCTTAAGCAAGCTGCCATTACCGCCAATATTTTAGAATTTGTAGAGAGCTTACCACTTGGCTTTAATACAAAAATAGGTGCGGAAGGTGTAGGTGTAAGTGCCGGGCAAAAGCAACGAATATTAATTGCGAGAGCTGTATATAAAAATCCTGATTATATTTTCTTTGATGAAGCCACCAATAGTTTAGATGCCAATAACGAAACGATAATTATGAAAAACCTTGCCGAGTTTTTTCATAACAGAACAGTAATTGTAGTGGCGCACAGGCTCAGCACCGTAAAAAATGCCGACCAAATTGTGGTATTGAATAAAGGTACGATTACAGAAGCGGGTACACATGCGGAGTTAATTGCATTAAAAGGAGAATATTTTACACTGGTAAAAAATCAGTTGGAGTTAGGAGATTGATGAATATTTCAAGAAGACACGAAACACAGCTGAAAAAAATTAAAAAACTGTTTGAATGAACTTTCGAAATTAAGAGTTGTCAGATTGAGCTTGTCGAAATCGGGTCTATTATGACATAAGTTTTATTTGCAGCGTCTTCGACAAGCTGCTAATGGCACATTATGCAAAATACTTATTTTCAAATTATTACAATGTCAGCTTGAGCCTGTCGAAAGCGGGTTTATTCGTTGCGACCGTCTTCGACAAGCTCAGACTGACCCTAAAATGAAATCGAACTTTGTCATTTGCAAAGAGCTTAAAATTTTTATTTTTATGAATCCCTCAGACTGACACCCTAATAACTTGAACTTCTAAGTGAACGTTAAAAATGAAGTAAAATTATTTATAGAAAATTTTAATTTATGCCCGAAATAATTACAACCCCAAATCTACTCACAACAAACGACAGTAATATAAAATTACTTTCTACAGAAGTACAAGAAATTATTTCTCAAAAGCCAAGTTGGATAGTAAGAAATGGCATCGTACTTTTTCTTATCATTATAGCCGCTATGATTGCAACTACTTTTTTTATTAGCTATACCGATGTAGTAAATGCCAATGCTACATTTACTTCTTTAAATGCACCCAAAGATGTAAAAGCAAGGGTAGAAGGCAAGTTAGTGAAGCTTTTGGTAGCAGAAGGGAAATTGGTAAATGAAAATGATATTATTGGCTTTTTAGAAAGTAGGGCTGCACACAATGAGGTAATAGCACTCTCAGAAGTGATAAATAATGCACAAAACAATATTAATGCAAATGAGATAAGTGGATTATATGCTTCGTATAAAAATTTAGGAGAAGTGCAACAGCCGTACCAAGTTTTTATGCAAGCTTTTAATACCTACAAGCAATATTTATCTAGCGGGTTTTATAACCGTAAGAAAAATATGCTACAACAAGATTATGGTTTTTTACAACGCTTGCATAGCAATTTAGAAGAACAAAAGAAAATGCAACAAGAAGATGTAGGGTTAGCTTCCAAAAATTTTGATGCCAATAAATTATTGAGTAATGATAAAGTAATAGCAGATGTAGAATTTAGAAACGAAAGAAGTAAATATATTTCTAAAGCCATGAGCATACCTCAAATAAATGCATCACTTATAAATAATGAAAATAGCAAACACGAAAAGGAAAAAGAAATAGCGCAATTGGAGAATGATATAGCGCAACAGAAAAATATATTTGTACAAGCACTAAACAGTTTAAAAGCACAACTAGATGATTGGAAAAGTAAATTTCTTTTAACAGCCCCTGTTGCAGGTAAAGTTTCTTTTGCAGAATTTTTAGAAGAAAATAACCAGATAAAAGTAGGGCAAACTATATGCTTTGTAAACCCTGAAAATACACAGTATTATGCCCGTGTTTTTATACCACAAACTAATTTTGGAAAAATAAAAACAGGAGAAGAAGTATTGTTGAAGTTAAATGCATACCCTCATAGAGAATTTGGTATTGTAAAAGCAAAAATAGATTTTGTTTCATCAATACCCAGAGACAGTGGTTTTGTAGCTAAAGTAGTTTTACCAAAGGGACTTGTAACAACTTATAAAAAACATTTGCACTATACAGAAGGTTTAACCGCACAAGCTGAAATAATTACCCAAGATTTACAACTGAGCGATAGATTGTTTAATGAATTGAGGGCTGTTTTTAAGAAAAAATAAGCGCATAAAAAAATCGCACAAAATGTGCGACCTTAATTTTTTTGGTAAATTTACTTAGCCAAAACGTCCATTACCTTATCCTTATGAACAATAGATTCTTTAAAAGAATAAGCGCCAGTTTTTTCGCTACGAACTGTACGAATTAGTTTCGTCCAGTTTTTTGCGTCTTGTGCGGCCTTACTATCTTTAATTTTCGAGTTTTTTGATGCTGCTTTTGCCATGATATTTTATTTATAATTTTTATAGAAAGATTGTATGGTTTGTTGTAGTCGAAAAATCAACTGCCAACCAATCGACTACTTAATTTCTTTATGAACGGTTACTTTTTTAAGAATAGGATTAAATTTCTTTAATTCCAAACGCTCTGTGGTATTCTTTTTGTTTTTAGTAGTTATATAACGACTTGTACCCGGTTTCCCGCTTGCTTTATGCTCTGTACACTCCATAATAACCTGTACTCTGTTGCCTTTCTTTGCCATTGTTATTGTTTGTTAAATTTGAAAACGAAAAATGTAAAAATTTTTAATCTTCTTATTAAATTATTTACTAGATTTTTGAACCCGCTGCACGCATAGCTTTCACTGTAGCATACAAACCATTCTTATTAATGGTACGAATAGCTTCTGAAGATAATTTCATGGTTACCCATTTATCTTCTTCTGCAATAAAATAACGCTTTGTTTGAAGGTTTGGTAAAAACCTGCGTTTTGTTTTAATATTTGAGTGAGAAACCTTATTTCCTACTATTGGTCTCTTTCCTGTAAGTTCACATACTCTTGCCATGTCCTTTATTTTTGGACGGCAAAAGTAATGAAATTTATTTATAAAATGGTTAGATTATCAATTATTTTTTAACCACCTGTGTATAACGTTGTAAATAGAGTAAATTTAATTGATAAATAGGATGAATTGCATTAACCTTTAATTACAAATTGCCTCCTTAACCTCTTTATTTGTAAAAATAAAGCCAACATAATCAATACTACGCCAATATAAAAAGCTAAGTGAAACATTCTACCCTCTCCAAAAAAAACAAATGCTAGGATAATGCCATAAATAGGCTCCAGGTTGTACATTAAATTGCAGGTGAATGCTGATATTTTTTGCAACGCTTTCAACTGTAAATCAAAGCACAAAACGGTACACACTACAGCTAAAATAACTAACCAACCTGCATCTGACCATGTGGGAATGAAATAACTTGCGGGGCTTGCCTTCAAATAAAAAGGAAGCAATATGGTTAATATTAAAAAACCACCCCCTAATTCGTACAAAGTAAGTATGCGTGGCGAAAATTCTTTTACCAATTGTTTATTAAAAATGGGAAATATGGCTGCCCCTAAAGCCGCTAAAATGCCATAAACAATACCAATTTTATATTGTGGATGAAAGTCGAAAATAATATAAATACCAACTATAGCTAATATGCCAAGCAATAACTCGGATATGATTATTTTTCTTTTTAGCATAATGGGCTCTAATAATGCCGAAAAAAAACCTGCCGCCGATAAACAAACTAATGCCACAGAAATATTGCTAAACTTTACCGCTCCATAAAAAGTAACCCAATGAAATGCAATGACAGCACCTACTCCTGCCATGCGTAATATATTCTTGGTCGTTTGTTTTACAAATTCTTTTTTGTAGAACAAAATAGCTGCTAATACTAAAACGGTAATAAGAAGTCTGTACCAAACGAGTAAGCCTTCGTTCAGTTTAATTAAACTACCAAGCACCGCAGTAAAGCCTGCTAAAAAAACAGCAATATGTAGTTGTATGAAGGCTTTTTTCATTCTGGCGAAGATAACTATAAAACGATGTTGCATACCTATGGCACGCTATTGAAAAACATTTTATGTTTTTCTACAAATGGCTAGCCTATACGAGCAATGTCATTAAGTTTAGGATTTACATTATCCAGCTAATGTCACCCCTTCGGGGTTAGAGCTTTAATTTTGTAACAACAACTATATTAATACCACCCCTTCGGGATTTAAAGCCTGAAAGGCTGACATTAATATAGCCCACAAATAAATAAATGAAGTAAAACCCCGAAGGGGTGATATTAGGTAGTGTGGAGTTAGGCTTAACTTAATGACATTACCCTAGGAAGCTATTCTGTAAAATGTTGGTTTCTTACTTATTCATCTATTGCATAATAAAAGTCGAAAAATGGTATAATGATGAGAATAGCCCGGATAGAAACGGATCCCGACCAGCAGGTCGGGAGAAGTGGATAGCCGGAAACCTAAGTTGAAGAAAATTTTGCTGCTCATGCTCCAAAAAAAGACGTAACAATGGGTTTGAAATTTTTATTTTTTGCTTTTAGTCTTCAAAATGAATCTAAAAATATTTACAAAAAATGATTAGTGGCTTCCGCTCACGGGCAAACATCCCTATATTTGCGACCATAATAACTGATAATAATATGAGCTTTAAAC
>JAYTLA010000043.1:0-17522 GCA_043729825.1 Ferruginibacter sp. | reverse complement strand
AATAGAATAAGTGAGCGATAAACCTTTAATGAAAAGCAATTGATTAATAGCAATACCTGTAAGCGAACAAAGTAACAACCGGCCATAATCTTTTTTATGTATGATGGTTTTCTTAGTAGAAAAAAAATATAATCCCCATAATAAAATAGAAGTAACAGCGATCCTAATAATATTAAGGCCAAATGGTTTTATAAATCCACCATTGATAATATATTTTATAGCTGTATAGTTAATGGCAAAAAATATATTTGTACCGAGTAGTGCTAAATGCGCTTTTGTTTTTGGAGCCAAGGTAAAATATTTTGAAAATATTTAAAGAAAAATTAATTACAGTTAGCTAACAAATGAAGCCACCAACTGGCAAGCAAAACCAACAGCTAGCCCCCCATAAATATCTTTTTGTGTATGATTGCTAACAAGTAGGCGAGCTGTGCACACAATACCCGTAATGATGAGTGCGAGCGAAATCGGCCATGTCATTAGCATAGAGTTTTCTTTTGCTATTACCCAAAAAATACCCAACCAGCCACCCATACCAATAGCATGCATACTTATTTTAAAATAAATATTTGCAATAAGCGCTGCGCTTGATGCTAAAAAAATGCCGAGTATAAACGTGGACATGATGGGAGGATACATTTCTTGCTTTTTAAAAACAGTATAAGCCCAAAAGAAAAAAATACCACAAGCCATATATGGGATAATTCTATCTTTTCTTGTTTTTAAAAATATAGAATCTATAAAGCCCAATGCTTTCAATAATGCAATAGTAAGCAAAGGAAATGCTACCAGATTAATGGCGGATATAATTACAGTTTGCAATTTATTTCTTTCTGAAAAGCCTGAAAAATATGATGGGTGTATATATACAAAGAAAGCGATTACATATATTGGTACAAATGCGGGATGAAATAAGTAAGAGAAAAAATTAGCAGGCCACTTCAACAATGGATGAACATATTTTTTTTCTATTGCATCTTCATTCGAAAAAAGTGTATCCATTTTATAAAATTTTTCTTAGCCTTGCTACAGGTATGTTTAATTGTTCTCTATATTTTGCTACAGTTCTTCTGGCAATGTTATATCCTTTTTCTTGCAACATATCAGTAAGTTTTTCATCGCTATAAGGATGTTTCTTACTTTCTTCTTCTATTAAATCCATCAATATTTTTTTTACCTCTCGTGTACTTACTTCTTCGCCACTGTCTGTTTGTAAGCTTTCGCTAAAAAAGAATTTGAGTCGGTATGTGCCAAACTCAGTTTGCACAAATTTACTATTGGCTACACGACTCACAGTTGATATATCTAAATTTGTACGCTCGGCAATATCTTTTAAAATCATGGGACGAAGTTCTGTTTCATCTCCAGTAAGAAAAAAATCGTGCTGATAATTCATAATAGCTTCCATCGTATTCATCAATGTATTTTGCCTTTGTATTATGGCATCTATAAACCATTTTGCACTATCTATTTTTTGTTTAATAAAAAGTACCGCTTCTTTTTGTTGCTTATCTTTTTTTGTACCCTTATCATAATCCCGCAGCATATCCTTATAACCCTCGCTAATGCGAAGGTCTGGCGCATTCTTACTGTTAAGCGTAAGCTCTAATTTACCTGCATTGTTTGCAATAAAAAAATCGGGAATTACATAGTTCGCATTCTTATCATTATCGCCAGTAGTGCCACCAGGTTTTGGGTTTAGTTTTATAATCTGATTTATAATTTCTCTAAGTTGTTCGTCAGATAAACTAAGTGCACGCTGTATTTTTTCGTAATGCTTTTTCGTAAACTCATCAAAATATTTTTCCAATACTTTTATGGCTACTTCAATTATTTTCCCTTGATCTATTTTTCTTTCGAGCTGTAATAATAAGCACTCTTGCAAGTTGCGAGCGCCTACACCAGGCGGATCAAATTGTTGTATTTGTAACAACAATTCTCCAATTTCTGCTTCGTTGGTTTGAATGTTTTGTCTAAAGGCTAGATCATCTATTATGGCACTAATATCTCTACGCAAATATCCATCATCATCAAGGCTACCAACCAATTGTTCTGCAATTGTTTTTTGTGAAGCACTAAGGTTTAGCATACCAAGTTGCTGCAACATCAATTCTATAAAACTTACTTCTACTTTGTGGGGTATTACTTTTCCATCATCTTTTTCTGGATAATTATCATCCCTCAATTTGTAATCGCCTACATCATCATCGCCTTCTTGTACATAATCACTTATGTCTATATTATCGTACTCATCTTGGCTGCCATCTGTTTCAAAATCATCTTCCTCTACTTCTGTAAATTCATCTTTTTCAAATTCATCATCATGGTTATCATCATCTGCTTGCTCAAGCGCTGGGTTTTCTTCTAGCTCTTCTTTTATGCGTTCGTCCAATATAGCAGTGGGCACCTGCAATAATTTCATAAGCTGAATTTGCTGCGGGCTCAGTTTTTGTAATAATTTTTGTTGTAAACCTTGGTATAACGACATGCCGAAAATTAAATAAGAAAAAGTTTTATAAGGTTATAATAAAAAAAGTACAAGGAATGTGCTTCCATTATTATTGCGTAAATTTACAATCATTCAACCTTAAAAATGAATACTAAATCGTTATTTTTATTTTTTTGCATGATTATTGCTGGCGGCGGTGCTTTTTGTCAAAATTCTTTTCGTTCTAATATAGATACCAGCAAATTAGTGAAACCCTCTGTAGCAATGATAAAGAAACCCGCCTTTCAGGTTTCGCCATCTATGTTAATTTCACCAACATTTTATTTCAGCAACCTTGGTTTTTTTTGCAAGCAAGAAATAAAATTTGCAAAAATTATCAAAATACCTTTTGTATTTAGATTGGGCTCAGTAGCCGATGTAGATTATTTGGAAGGAAAGCGAGGTGCGTTTATTGGGAATAGATAATTTACAAAAATAAATCATTAAACAACTCTCCACCTGGCACTACTGCATATTTTTCTAAATCGGTAATACCATCTTCTGCCAATACTTGTTCGTCTATAAACGTATTGCCAGTACAAGTGGTAGATGGTCTTTTCAAAATAGCAAATACTGCATCTGCAACTATTTCAGGCGTACGACTCATATTTATCAATGCATCGCCACCCAATAAATTTTGCACTGCCGCAGTAGCAATAGTTGTACGTGGCCACAAAGTGTTTGATGCAATGTTGAATTTTTTTAATTCTGCCGCAAGCCCGAGCGCTATCATGGTCATGTTGTATTTGCTTAGTGTATATGCAATATGATTTTTAAACCATTTCATATCCATATTTAGTGGCGGAGAAAGTGTAATGATATGTGCGTTGGTAGATTTTTTTAAATGCGGAATACAAGCTTTGCTCATAAAAAAAGTACCACGTACGTTTATGCTATGCATGAGATCGAAACGCTTAGGCTCTGTAGTTTCAGTATTAGTGAGCGAAATGGCCGATGCGTTGTTGATGAGTACATCAATACCACCAAAAGTTTCTACAGCTTTATCTACAGCGGCTTGTATTTGTGCTTCATCTCTAATATCGCATTGCACAGCAAGTGCCTTGCCACCTGCCGCTTCTATTTCTTTTGCAGCGCTAAAAATAGTGCCGCCAAGTTTTGGGTTTTCTTCTGTACTTTTTGCTGCTACTACAATATTGGCTCCTTCTTTTGCAAGGCGAAGTGCTATGGCTTTTCCAATGCCTCTACTTGCACCTGTTATAAAAATTGTTTTGTTGGTAAATGACATGGTTGTTGTTTTTATTAAAGACATGAAACTAGAAAATATTTTTATTAGCCACGAATCACACAAATGCACACGAATAGGTTTTCATTAGTGATTATTCGTGTAATTAGTGGCTAAAATATATGTTTATCTTGACATTTTATATCATGCTAAAGTTGCTTCTACAGAAATATTTGTATTGAATAATTTTGATATTAGGCAATTTGCTTTTGCTTCAGCCACAGCCGCATCAAATTTTTCTTTATCAATATTGGGCACAGTACCTTTTACTATTAAATGAGAAGATGTGATAGCACCATCTAATAATTCGATATCGCATTTTGTTTCTAAAGTATCTGCAGTAAAGCCTGCTGCATTTAATATAAAACTAAGCTTCATCGTAAAACAGCCTGCATGTGCCGCTGCTACAAGCTCTTCAGGGTTTGTGCCTACGCCATTTTCAAAACGACTTAGGAAAGAATATTGTGTATGATCGAGTGTGGTACTTTGTGTAGTAAGATGTCCGTTGCCTTCTTTACCTGTACCATGCCATACGGCGGTTGCATTTCTTTTCATTGTATAAATATTTATTGTTATAAAATCATTTAATTTTTTATGTAAAATATTATTTTCCTGATAATTCTTTTTTATACATGGCTTCATCAAAACCCACCAACACTTTATCTTCAAATTCTATTACTGGTCTTTTTATTAAATTAGATGTTGCTTGCATTATTTTAATAGCATCTGCTTTATTGGTTGTCTTTTTTTGTGCCACCAGCGTAAGTCCTTTCCAAGCAGTGCTTTTTTTATTTAACAAAATTTCCATAGGTTGTACTTCAAGCCACGCTGTAATTTTTTCTACGGTTATTGGTTTAATATTAAAATCGTGAAACTCAAATTTTATACCATTTGCCGACAACCAAGAAAAAGCTTTTTTTACCGAACCACAATTAGAAATACCATATATTTTTACCATACTAATTATAATATTGCTGGTTTGTTGTTTACAATTTTTTCAATCTTCTCCATTACGTCATCTGTAAGTAAAGGTAATACATCCAATGCTTTTAAGTTTTCTGTAAGTTGCACTTTTTTTGTAGCTCCCAAAATAGCTGTAGTAACATTCGGATTTTTTATACACCATGCAATGCTTAGTGCAGCTAAAGTCACCCCTAGTTTATTAGCAAGTTCTCCAACTTTTTTTACTTTTTTTATTTTATCTTCTTGCAGCACTTTTTCTTTTAACCAAGCCATATCTTCTATTGCAAAGCGGCTATTTTTTGGTACTCCACTATTATATTTTCCTGTAAGTAATCCCATAGAAAGCGGGCTCCAAATAGTAGTGCCTAGTCCAACATTTTTATAAATTTCATTATAATCCGATTCTACTTTTGTGCGCTCAAAAAGATTGTATTGCGGTTGTTCCATTGTTGGACCAATCAAATTATATTTTTCTGCACAACGATGCGCTTCCATTATTTCTACTCCCGTCCACTCGCTTGTACCCCAGTACAAAATTTTACCATGCTGTATAAGCGTATTCATGGTTTGCACGGTTTCCAATATTGGGGTATTTTTATCGGCACGGTGGCAATAAAACAAATCTAAATAATCTACTTGCATTCTTTGCAAAGCTTCGTTGCAAGCCTCAGTAAGGTGTTTGCGGCTATTGCCAGTTTGGTTGGGTTTATTTTCTTTTCCTCTCCAGCCAAAAAATGCTTTCGATGAAAGTACATACGAAGTTCTATCCCATTTTTTTTTTTGAGAATACGTCCCATCATTTTTTCGCTTTCGCCAGATGCATATGCTTCTGCATTATCAAAAAAATTGATGCCATTATCGTATGCCAAGCCCATTAATTCGTCGGCTACTTTATCATTTATTTGTTTGCTAAAACTAACCCAGCTACCAAAAGAAAGTACGCTAAGTTGAAGGCCCGAACGGCCAAGGTTACGATATTCCATTTGTTGAAATTTTTTTGAAAGTTACGGCAATAATATTTGTAAAAAAAAGGTCGGTTGGCAGTGGGCAATTTGCAGTGGGCAAAGCGCATTTAGCAAGCTTCAAATGGGTAAAGGGTAATTGCAATTATTAAAAACACAACAACAATTAAGCAATATAGCAATGCAACAATTTATTTATTTCGGAAATCCATCGCCCCTGCTATTTAAAACACCATTACCATTCGTAAGATGATAATTTTTAAACGCTTGGTCGGCTTCCATACCGGAGCCGTTCATGTACTGCCCGTCTTTTTGGCGAATTTGTACTTTCTTATTTGTATAAAACTCCAAGTTGGTGCGGTTTCTATCCCAATATAAATCTTCGCAGTAAATGGTATCGCCCTTTAGCATATTTATAATTTTTACACTATCTCGTAGGTAAATAATATTTTTGCCATCTTGATATTTGCCATACAATGCGGTAAGTTTGCTTTCTTTTTGCTCTTGCAGATTGTAAAACTCGGCATACAATGTTTTAGGAAATTCGTAGTAAGATACGGTATCTTCTACATGCAGCATTATGGGAGCTGTGAGTACAGCTTTTGCTTTGCCACCTACGGTATAATTTATTTTTACATCAGTTGCTATCTCTGTATTATTCTCTTTTTTCTTGTCAAGTTTTTCTAATTCCTTTGTATCATTTTCGCAAGAAAATAAAAAAAAGCAGCCTGTAAAAAGGACTGCTGATAAATATTTATGTAATGTTGTTTTTTTCATTTTTAAAACCAGACTAAATTACTCAGACAATTATCTAAATACAATTAATCGTATTTGCGTTTTTGAAACCAAGCTCCAGACATTGAAACACCGAAGTTTACTCTGAAGATATTTTCTCTTAAACTAAGATTTGTTTTATTGCCACGCTGACCAATTTCAACACCAGTATTAAGTGTTACAAAATCACCAAAGCTTAACCTACGTATAGGAGTTAGCGGCATACCCAAACCAAGTGTAACGCCATAATCAGGTCTGCTACTAGTACCAATTTTTATATAATCGCTTCCATAATAAAACCCTCCACGATATTTTACAAAGCTCCAATATTTATTGGTAGTGGTATTGTCGTTGGCAGGAGAATATTGCCCACCAACATGCAATTTCATACTATTTTTTACAGCGTCTGTAGCTCCATAAAAACGGTATTGCGACCATGTAGCCACATCTATATCTGCGCCAACAATCCAATGTTTGGTGGCATATGTAAAACCTGCATTGTATGTAGCAGGAAGCTTTATAGTGCCAGCTTGTTCCTTTAAATACGTTACAGTGTCAATAGAAATAATTGAACCATCAGATGCGTAATCGAAAGTTTCATTTATCACATTTCGAGTAGCTTTTAAGTTTTGCTGTAGGTTTGCAGATGCGCCTATTCTAAGTATATCGTTATCTTTTAAACGAATGGCATATTGTGCGCCAAGGTTCACAAATACAGCTCCAAAATTTGCTTGAGATTCTGAATTTGAAAATTTATATGGAACAGTATCATTTACAAAACGAAGCTTTGTACTTGTTTCTTTATTACCAAAAGAATATCCAGTGCTTATACCGAAACTAAAGTTTTTGTATTTAATACCACTACTAATATTTACTTGGCTAATTCCTCCTGTTCCTTCAAACAAAGTACTTGTACTATCAATTCCTGTAAGCCTTTTGTCTGATTGGATCTTATAATTTACACGAGTTAACGGCTTTAAACCAAGTGCAACACCCCAGTTGTATCCTTTTTTAGCCATACGTTTAGATGTAATAGGAAATGCCAATTGTAAATAAGAAATAAGCGTATTGGTAGCTTTATATTTATCTGGTGAGGTATTACTTTTTAAAGTTCTAATATCTATTTCACCTCCAAGGTCAAATAAAGTAGTGCTTCCTAAACTTCCTAACGAAGCAGGGTTAGATAAATTGATGGATTGCGAATTTTGATATTTTATTAACCCCAAAGAGTCAATAAAACCTGCAGATATACCACCCATGCTTCGGCTCACCATATTTTGTGATGGAACAATATCGCCCATGCCATATCTCGAATATGGAGAGTTTTCTTGTGCGCTGGCAAAAGTGTAAGAAAATACAATAAATATGAGGAAGGCAGTTTTCTTAATTGCCGCAGTTGTTAAGTTCGCTAAGTGCATATAATCCTTTAAATAAAAAATTGTGGTCGGCAAATATCCGGCTTTTAAACTGCCCGGCAAAATACGATGAATTGCCACCGGTTAAAACCACGTTAAAGTTGGCGTATTTATCACTATATCTGCTTATAATACCTTCTATTTCAGCTGCCATGCCGTTTAAAACACCACTTTGTAGATTTGTACGGGTATCATAACCTATAAGCGGAAAATTCCAAGTTTCTTTTTCTAATGGCAATAATGCAGTATAATCGTGCATAGATTTAAAGCGCATATTCATGCCTGGCGAAATGCCACCCCCCAAAAACTCGTGTTGTTGATTAATAAAGTTGTAGGTAATACAACTACCCAAGCCAACAATTAAATTATTTTTATTGGGGTAAAAATGCACCGCTGCTGCGCACAATGCCAACCGATCTGCACCAATGGTTTCGGGTTTACCAACAGGTGCTGTAAAATTTATTTTTGTAGCTACAGATAGTTTATGGAACTGTGATTTTGCTGCCAATACAATCTCTATGGCTTCGTTGTGTTTTATTACAGAAGAAAGAATGGTTTTTTGTGGATGATATTTTTCAATTATTTTTTCAATTGTTTCCACGCTGTCGTTCTCCAAATAAATGGTTTCGCTTAAGCTATTATTATCAAATATGGCTGCTTTGAGGCGTGTGTTTCCAAAGTCGAAGCAAAGGGTTGTTTTGTTTAATTGTTGCATTGATAAATTGTTCTATTGCTAAATTGTTTAATTGTTGTTGGATTTTTACAACCGACAAATGCTTGTTGCCAACTGCTACTTGCTAACTGAGCTTAAATCCTTCCAAGTTTTTAAAATGACCATTAAGTTTTATTTTATTTTTAAGTAAATCCATTTGTGCCATTACAGCAAGCACTTTTACTAAATGTCGTTTTATAAATTCTTGTCTGTGTAATTCTTGTTCAAATTCTAAGAGCTGGTATTCATCCTCGAGTGTCATACCTGCATGATGCGCTACATCAAAACTAAGCAAAGCTTCATCTTGTTTTTTAAAATCTTTAGATACATTGAGTAATTTATGTAATTCTCTAATACTTTCTATCAACTTTTTCATAAGTGCAGCACTGCCGATGTATTTTGTAAGTGGATATGTTACTATTGCTCCATGGTACATTTTATCTGGTAATTCCTCAATTTTTTCTAACATTCTAAAAACAATGGTTGCTTTTGTTTTTATATCCATTTCGCCATTATCGTATTGCTTTGTTATTTCTACAATTTCTACCAAAGTGCCATATTCCATTATTTGATTATTTAATACTGTAGGAATACCAAATGGCTTTTTTACTTTAAAACAATCGTTTATTAATTGTTTGTACCTTGGCTCAAAAATATGCAAGTTTAGCTCTTCGCCAGGGAAGACGACTATGGCAAGGGGGAAGAGAGGGATGAAGTTGGTCAATTTTTTTATTTTTATAAAATGCTTAATTAAAAAATATTAGTTGCATTTTTACAGGAATATATTTTTTACAAACACATTTACTACATGCAAAATAGTTTTACAAAAATACAATTTGGAAAAGAATATAGTGTAGATTTTTGTATTTGCACCATAGTTACAAATATGGGAGAGTATAATTTAATGAAAACAAGTTTTGAAAATGCAGGATTTAATTCGGCATGCGAATACTTGATAGCAGACAATACCAACGGAAATATATTTGATGGATACAATGCTATTAGAAGATTTTTACAAGAATCTAAGGCTACTTATACTTTAATTGTACATCAGGATGTGCGCTGCCAAGATAATATTGAAAAGTTACTAGATTGCTTAAACGATTTAAATAAAAAAGATAATAACTGGGCTTTATGTGGTAATGCTGGTGGGGCTAGCTATAATGATATCATTTACCATATTAATAACAATGGCATTAGAAAAACGGAAGATCTGCCACAACGAGTATTTTCTTTAGATGAAAATTTTTTGATAGTAAAAACGGAAAAGCAATTAGCTATGTCTTCAGATATTGGTGGGTTTCATTATTATGGAGCAGATTTGTGTATTGTGGCAGATTTTTTAGGATACAATTCATATGTAATACCTTTTATGGTAGAGCATTTAAGCACAGGAAATTTGAAAGATTTAGAACTTAAAAAAACATTTTTTCTAAAATCGTATGGGAAAAAGTTAAGGCCAAGATTTATGCAAACAAGCTGCGATAAATTTTATCTGGGTAATTCTGAATGGCAAAATAAATTTTACAATAGCTCTTTTGTATTTTTTTGGATTAAAGCAAAAAAAAATATTTTTAGACTGTTAAAAGTCAACCAATAACTTTGTAACTCATTTTCCTTGCTGCTTTTTTTTGTGAAAAGTATTTGAACATTCCCTTTTTGTAAAAGAAAAATATTTTTCTATATTTCATTAAGTATGCAAAAAGTGCGGGAGAAAAATTTGTATTTTCTAAAAGCATAAAATGTTGCAAGGTTTCTTCAATAAAAAGTTTATCGTTTTGCTTTAACCCTTTTAATTGCATAAAAGCATTTAGAGCCGCTTTTCTTTCATCGAACTCTTTCGTAGATTGATTAATGGTTGTTCGTTTTTTAACTGTAACATTTGTTTCGTGCGCTCGCTGGTATGCTAGCACTTTATTTGTGCCTGCTACTATTCCATTACATGCTGCAGTTTGCACTATCCACCAATCGTAATAAACATTTTCGGGTATTGGAAGCATTTGATGCAATAACCCTTTTCTAAAAATAATATTGTGCCCAGATACAGAATTGCGCAATAACAATTTTCTTACATCGTTTCCTTCGAAAGGGAGTGTAATATTTTGATGTTTTTTTGTTGGTAAATTATTTCCGCTAAAAAGAACAGAAGCACTATGTGTTAGTAAAATATTTTCGCTATTAAATAATGCCACTTGCGTGGCTATTTTTTTTGGCAACCAAATATCATCTTGGTCTGCTATAGCTATAAAATCGCCTGTAGCTTTTAAAAAACCTTGTTCAAAATTTTTATTCACACCTTTATTTGTTTCATTAATATAAAACGAAACATTGTTATTAATAGCAGCAAATTCTTTAATTATATTTTTTGTGCCATCTGTAGATGCATCATCACAAATAATGATTTCAATATTATGATAGGTTTGGGTGGCAATACTATTTAACTGCTGGAGTAAATATTTTTCGCCGTTGTAGGTAGTTATAATTATGGAAACTAAGGGTTGAAGATTAGTCATTTTTTTTGTTTTTTAAAGACTTAAACCAAGCTTTAGTATTCTCACCCCAGCTACGTTTTATTAATGTCACAAAAATACTCGCCTTGCTTTTTTTAATCATGTAAAACAATTTGGATACATTGGCAATAGAAAGTAAAAATAGTTGTAAATCCCAAATATGCTCATTTTTACTCTTATAAACACGACACCATTTTTTAAAAAATGGTTGATGTTCTCCCTCTACTGATGCACACGTTTCATACCACTCAATATCTTCTTTTTCTATTTCCTTTAGTTTTTCTGCACTTATTTTCCCTTCTTTTAATCTCAAAAAATCCGTTTGGCTATTGGAATGTTGGCGATAATGTACCAATATTTCATCTAATAATTTTATGCCTCCATTATCTGCAGCTCTAAAAGCTAACCACCAATCATGATGTTTTGCTTTAGGGAAAGGTAGCGCTTTTAATAAAATATTTTTTTTAACCAATAAAGCGTGGCCTGATACACAATTGCTAAAAAGAAATGCTCTTGCATCATGTCCGCTGTAACAATTTAAATCTGTACTAAAGGTTTTATTTAGTGATTTTCCAGTTTCATCTACAAACAAAGAATCATGATACACTAAACTATAATTACCTATAGCACCAACTAGTTTTTCAATTTTATCTAACATCCATATATCATCTTGATCAGAAAATGCTAAGTATGTTCCCTTGCAGTATTTAATCGCATTTTCAAAATTTCTTTTTACTCCATGTGCAAATTCGTTTTTATAAACAAAAAAATTAGAATATTTTTCTGCATAATTTGTAAGAATTTGTAATGTACCATCCGTAGATCCATCATCTGACACAATGATCTCTATGTTTTTGTATGTTTGATGAACCAGCGTATCAAGTTGTTCTACAAGATATTTTTCGCCATTATAAGTAGCAAGTGCAATAGATACGAGCGGTATGTTTTTTTCGGTTTCCAATTAGCAATATTAAAATCTTTTTATAGATGCATTTTTCAACGAAAGTAAAATTTTATTTACGACTTCATCTACGCTAAATAAGCCATTTTTATGCAACGCCATAAAATTATTTTTTGATTTTTTAATTTCTGCTCTCGATGTAAAAAACATTTTTAAGGATGAAAAAAACCACCATCTGCCAGTAAATAAATGTAATATAACTTCAAACAATAATTGTAAATACCAAATTATCAATTTAGTTTTATATAAATGCAAGGCATGTAAAAACATTTTATTTCTATAATAAATTTTCTTCACAAAATTCTTACTGCTCTTCGATTTTATACTAGTAGATGTTTTGTGCCTACAAATAGAATTGTGTTTATAATAGCATTTCCAACCAAGCCGCCATGCACGAAGGCTTAGTTCAACATCTTCTATATAAAACGGGGAGAATAATTCATCGAAGCCTCCAAGCATAATCATTTTTTTTCTGCTTACGAATGCATTTGCACCAGAAAGGTACATACTATACAATCTATCTTCTGCCTTGCTTTGTAAAGGAATATAATTGCCCGAAGTTTTCATTTTTGCAGCATGAAAGGATGGGTATTTCCCACCATCTTGAATATTGTCATCATCCCATCCTACAATACGCCCCATTACCCCAAAAGTATCATCATCATCAAAATAGGGCAATAAGTTGGTAAAGTAATCTTTCGTTAACTTCACATCGCTGTTTAATAATAAAAGAAAATCGTATTTAGCAGTAAAAATACCTTTGTTGATAGTGGGAGAAAAGCCTTTGTTGATTTGGTTTTGTAGTAAAACAATTGAAGGAAAATTTTCTTGCAAAAAAAGAACAGTTCCATCTGTGGAGCAATCATCAACAATAATTATTTCATAGGGCAATTGTACATTACCTAAGGCTTCATAAAGCGGAGGTAAAATCTCGGGCAAAAATAATCTGCCATTGTAGTTTGGAATAATAACCGATATGCCTTTTTGCTGTATCAAATTTATAATATAAAGTGTATTGTGCAAAATACTACATTGTATCTTTAAAAAATTTTTCTTTGCTTTTAATCTTTAAACTACTTTAGCGGTAATGTGGAATAATCTTTTAACACAAATAAAAATAGGCGATAGAAAAAGCCTAGCACGCTGCATTTCTTTGATAGAAAATGAAGCAGAAGGAGATGTCGATTTTTTACAAAAGCTTCCTAATAGCGCTGTTCCTGTAATTGGCATTACTGGCCCTCCTGGCGCAGGCAAGAGCACACTTGTAGATGCACTTATAGGCTTATATGTAAAGGAACAAAAAAAAGTAGCTGTTCTTTGTGTAGATCCTTCTTCACCATTTAACCTTGGTGCTTTGCTTGGCGATAGAATAAGAATGAGTAGATGGTACAATGAACCTAATGTGTTTATTCGTTCATTAGCAACAAGGGGTTCTCTTGGTGGATTACACCCGAAAATAATTGAAATATCAGACTTGCTAAAAGTTGCAGATTTTGATTATATAATTATAGAAACCGTTGGTGTAGGGCAAAGTGAAATAGAAATAGCTGGCCTTGCAGATGTAACTATTGTGACAATTGTGCCAGAGGCTGGCGATGAAATTCAAACAATGAAAGCAGGTATTATGGAAATTGCTGATATGTTTGTGGTGAATAAAGCAGACAGACTGGGTGCAGATACGTTTGTAAAAAATCTGCGATTAATGCTAGCCCCAGCATTTAGTAATCATACAGAAGAGATTCCCATTATAAAAACCGTAGCTACTAAATATGAAGGCGTTGAAAGTATGAAACTTGCTATTGACTCTTTAATAAACGCAAAAAAAACGAATGAGAAGAAAGCATGGTTGCTAACCGAAAAGGCTTATTATCTCATACAAAAAAATAGAATGAAAGATATAGACAAATTGGCATTAAAAACCCGGATACAAAACCAATTACGAGATTTTAATCTTTATACGTTTGTAGCATCTTTCGCTAATAAATAATTTCTATTTATTTATTATAGGGTCAATTCTTTTTTTGTATTTAAAAAAATAAATTGGTAGCTTAAAAAACGTTTTTAAAAATAGTAAAATCGGTTTCCATCTAAATCCATTTCTTTTTATGATGTTATTGGTTGAAGAAAATAAAGCAGCATGATTTCCATTGTGCTTGTTAAGAAATAAAATATCTTTAAAAAACTTAAAATTGGTCAATTTAAATTCTGAATGAAATATTTTTTTGCTTTTTAAAAAAGAATCATTTATTATTATCGTAAGGCATTCCAATAATACTAATGCAGAATTTTGAGTTTCGGTAATTTCAATAATATTATCAAAAGGTAATTTTGCATATTTATGATCGTACAACATAGAGCTATTGTAGTAATTGTCTTTATTTACAAGTATAATTTTAGGTAACGGCTTTGCCCAATCTGTAGTAGTTAACCAAGATATACCACTGGAGCACCCTGCAAAAAGCGTACAATATTTTGTAAGTTCTGCATTGGCCCTAAAACTGAGTATAGAACCATCTATTATTTGAGCATTAGTATTTTCTATCTTTTTATTTGAAGATAGTATTACTGCAAGCGAAGGGTCATTAATGGTTAATTTATCTGCTATTTCTTTTGCCGTTTGAGGGTTTAATGTCGATTTAAAACTATCTGGGCCACATTCTACCAACAATACATTTTTAAATTTATTAAGTCTATATTTTTCAGCAAATTGCTTAACAGTTTCAACTTCATCTAAAGATAATCTAATTATCGGCTGTTGACTTACCGTTATTTTGTGAGGATATTGGAGATAAGTAGTTGAGCGAATTCCACCATCAAAAAGTAAAGTGCTTTTGCCAATTATTTGAGTGTAAAAAATTTTATCGAACTCCCCTATTTGCTTCCGCCGCTCAGCTTCTTTTACAAAACTTTCCCATTCGTCATACGTTGTAAGCAATGAAGCGGTTGGTACATCCCAAATTTTATCTACATAGGGGTTTAATAAAACAGACTGTAAACATTTTGAATTTACGGCCCATGTAAGATGAGCATTTGGATAATCTACTTCTTTAATTTGTTTGGCAATTACGGTTGAGTATAAACAATCTCCATTAGAGTTGAGATGTGCCAAAAGAATTTTTTTTATCTTTTTATCTTCCATAAAATTTAACCTTCCTCCTCTTTATGCCCCTTCCACCACCTCCAAGCTATAAAGCCTACGATTATAAAAGGAGTAAACATTAAATAAAGAATACCTGAGTTTAAACCTTGTGCAGGTTTTTCTCCCAATTGAGAAGCTGTTTTTGTACACATAGAACATTGTGCAATACTATTCAAGCTAACTATTATTATCAATAAAAAAAGTATTGACTTTTTCATATTGCAAATTTACACTGTTTCCAATTAAGCAATTACGATTTACCCTTATCCATAGATTTTTGCACAGCTGTATCAAATATCGAAAGTATTATACTAAACAACATTGCCCACCAAAATCCATCAATTTTAATACCGTCTATTAATTTGGACGCCAATAAAATAACAATTGCATTTATAGCAAAAAGAAACAACCCAAGTGTAATAACCGTTACTGGCAATGTAAGCACAACCAAAATTGGTTTTACAATAGCATCTAACAAAGAAAGTACAATGGCAAATACTAAGGCGGTTATAATACTATCAATATGTACACCCGATAATATTTTTGAAAGCGAAAAAGCAATAGCAGCAGAAATGAGTATTTTAATAATGAAGTTCATAATACATGAATGGTTAAATTGCTTTATTGTTAAACCTGACTGCCGTCAGGCAAGTTGTTGTTTGAGCTAAGGGTGCTAACCCCGCAACTCGTAACCATTAAACCCGCAACCAATCAAAACACCACCAATTCATAAAATTTCTCTGGTTGCAAATATTTTTGTGCCAGCGCCTGCAGTTCTTCTGCGCCAGTATTTTTTATAGCATCTACAGAGTCGTAAAAATATTTTTCATCCAAGTTGTTCAAAATAATATTTTTCCATTTTGCTATTATTTGAAAAGGCCCATCAAGCTCACCTAAAATACCCCCAATCATATAATTTCTTATAAGCGAAAGTTCTTCATCGTCTATTAACTCTTCTCTAATAATTTTCATTTCTTTGTAAATTTCTTCAATTGTAGCATCGCATACATCTTTGCCCGCTTCTGTACTTATAAGCCAAGCACTCTCTTGCATATGGTTTTGCAAATAACTGTAAATGCCATATGTGTAGCCTTTTTCTTCTCTAATATTACTCATAAGTCTACTGCCAAAAAAACCACCATAAACTGTGTTAAGCACAATTACTTTTTTAAAATCTTCGTGATGGCGATTTGGAAATGGTTGTGCAATTCTAATAGCGCCTTGCACAGCATTTTCATCATTTTGTACTCTATATTTTTTTTCTAAAGCTTGTGTAGTTTTTATTGGAGAAACGATAAAAGTTGGTTTGGTTAATGCCAATTTTCCAAAATTTTCGTTTAACAAATCTTGAATATTTACTGGCAACTTTCCTGCTACAAAAATGGCACAAGTACCATTTAAATAATATTGCTTGTAAAAAGATTGTATGTCTTCAATTTCTAATCCATCTAAATCTTCCGTTTTTGTAAATGCGCCATATGGGTGACTTTCGCCGTACAACAATGCATCAATTTTTCTTGCTGCTACATATTCGCATTTTTGTAAATTAACGGTTAGGCGTTGCTTAGAATTTTGCCTAAAAATATTTAATTCTTCTTGCGGAAAAATAGAATTAGTAAGCATATCATTCATCAATGACAATAACTTATCTGTATGTTTACTCAAGGTGTGCAACGATAAAGTTGAGGTTTCATTATAACAAGCTCGTGAGCAGCTTGCTCCGTAATAATCAAAAGTTTCATTTAACTGAAACGCAGTACGGGTAGTAGTTCCATTCTTTAATAAAAAATTAGTAGCAGAAGCCACTCCTTTATTTTTTTCAAAAAAATTACCTGCATAAAATACCAATTCTATTTGCAGTACATCTTGTGCACCAGCATCTATTGTATAAACTGGTACTCCATTGTCTAAATGAAAAAAATCGTATGGCTTTAGTTTTAAATTAAAATCTGTTGCGTCTGTTATGGGTGGTGCTATGGTTCTGTTGAGCATGGTATTAATCAAAAAAATCTTTTAAATGTGGGTTGTTATTTAATAATCTTGAGCTGTGATGTATGGTAATAATTTCTATGAATGAAGTCGTTTTAAGCCTATAAATAATTCTATACTTAAATAATTTTAATTCTCTTAAGTCTGGATCATTAAATTCTTTACCAATTTTTCCGAAATCAGGTTGTATATAAAGCGTTTCAATTTTTCTAATATTGGCTTCTGCAACCATTTCTGCATTTTGATAAGAGTCTTTCTTAATGTACTTAAAAATGCCCTTAATATCTTTTTTTGCTTTTGCAGTTATTTTGATTTGTACCATGTTCTCATTTCTTTCTTGAACAATTTCCAATCTGTAACCATTCC